>CAWICL010000058.1:0-4298 GCA_963834545.1 uncultured Acidimicrobiaceae bacterium
CTACGAGCGAGGGTGATGAGTGCGAACCACCACGGTACCCCGGCGGCCGCGGCGACACTCAAGAGCCCGACCATGACTAAGAGCCGGTCCGCGACGGGATCAATGATCTTTCCAATGTTCGAAACTTGATGAAGTCGTCGGGCGAGAAACCCGTCTATCCAGTCAGTCGCTCCAAGGAATGCCAAAAGCCAGGCCGCCATGGCCCGGTGATTGGTGGAAAAAAGCAACCAGAGAAAGACCGGTATTAGGGCCAGACGTATCAGCGTGACGAGGTTCGCCCACGTCCGCCATCCGGCGTCGGGTGACTCGCTGCTCATGTCTGGAGCGTATTACTTAGGCGACGGTGACGGACTCGTCGAGGTACACGTCTTGGACCGCGTGCACGAGAGCAACACCTTCGTCAAGTGGCCGCTGAAAGGCCTTACGACCAAGGATGAGTCCCTGACCACCAGCGCGCTTGTTGATGACGGCGGTTCGAACGGCACCGGCGAGGTCATCGTTGCCCTTGGCTTCGCCACCGGAGTTGATCAATCCAATGCGTCCCGCGTAGCAGTTGACGACCTGCCAACGCGTGAGGTCAATGGGATTGTCGGTCGTGAGTTCGGAATAGACGCGAGGGTCCGTCTTTCCGAACTTGATCGCGTTGTAACCACCATTATTCTCAGGCTGTTTCTGCTTAATGATGTCCGCTTCGATCGTCACGCCCAGATGGTTCGCCTGACTCGACAGATCCGCGCTCAAGTGATAATCAACTTCTTTCGTCTTGAAGGCGTCATTTCGTAGGTAGCACCAGAGCACCGTGAACATGCCGAGACGATGCGCTTCGGCGAAGGCCGCGCTCACCTCTTCGATCTGGCGAATCGAACCTTCGGAACCAAAATAGATGGTCGCGCCGATGCCCACCGCACCAAGGTCCGCGGCCTGGCGCGCCGAGGCGAACATCCGCTCGTCGTAGCTATTGGGATAGCGCAAGAGGTCGTTGTGATTGATCTTGACGATGAAGGGAATGCGATGCACGTAGCGCCGTGCGACCACGCCAAGACCACCCAACGTCGTCGCGATGGCGTTGCAGTCCGCGGCGATGGCCAGATCGCAAAGGCGAGCGGGGTCGAAATACGCCGGATTCGGAGAGAACGTCGCCGCAGCTGAATGTTCAATACCTTGATCAACCGGCAAAATCGAGAGGTACCCCGTTCCGCCAAGGCGACCATGGTTGTAGAGGGTTCCAAGATTTCGCAGCACCGTGGGTGAACGATCGCTTTGAGAGAAAACCTCGTCAAGAAAATCTGGTCCTGGTGTCGTAAGAAGATCCTTGGGAAAGGCACTGGCCTTGTGATCAAGCAACGTCGACGCCTCGGCGCCCAAAAGTTTGGCGATGTCCATGCGTAAATCCTACAAGAATTGATGACGTTCTTTCAGCCCGATTTCATTCAACATCGTCCTAAGTTGTTGGACGCGAGTGAATCGGTCAGACT
The DNA here is from genome assembly GCA_963834545.1 of uncultured Acidimicrobiaceae bacterium. GTDB lineage: Bacteria > Actinomycetota > Acidimicrobiia > Acidimicrobiales > RAAP-2 > RAAP-2. The sequence continues at coordinate 1,476 of CAWICL010000058.1, forward strand.
ACGGAGATGGAATTCGACTACCGGTCCTCATTGTTGCGACGCCTGCGAGCAATGCACTCACTGTACGTTGACGCTTGTGCCACGATGAGTCTCGAACAAGTGAACCACGTGAGTCAGCCCGGCGTCTTGCCTATTGCGTTCTCACTCGTTCATCAAGTCTTGATTGAAGATGGGAGTCTCGTCTTCGCGGGAGGACCATCACCCCAGTTCAATGAGGAATGGGCCATGAAGATGAAGCTGGCCATCGAAGATCACGGCAAGGCCAAGACGGTTGAGGAGATGATGGCTCAGCGCATCGGTGATTATCAGGTATTTCTCTCGTTTCAGCGTGGTGTCTTCGAAGCTACGGAGTCTTTTGTCTCGACCGTTGATCCCGCGACCCTCTCTGACATCATCGTGCCGAGTCCGTACGGTGCGGGTATCTCGAACACATTTTCAGCGCGCGTCGGCGGAGAAGCGGGCATCTCACGCAGCGACGCGATCGAATGCTGGATTTACCAACATGGACTTCGCCACATGGGCGAAATCGAACACGCTCGAGCCTTGGTCGGCTTGAGTGGGATGACTTCCTAAGTCGAACGAGACGTCACGCTTACTCACGGGTAATTCGTTCAGTCCCGTGGCGAATTGGTGAGCCAGATGAGACTGCGACAATTCCGTGGACTCTAGACGGCGATGTCAACACGACAAGATCGCTGACGAACTCGACTACTCGAACTTCTTTTTCGACACCGAGGTGGTTCGACGACGTCGATTCTTTCGAGGTACGCCCGTGCCCAACTCCTCGAGACGTTCTTGCGCGTCGTACGCCTCAGGCTCAGCGAGTACGACACGTGCGAACATTTCGCGCGCTGAGGTCGCGTCACCGGCTCGGTCATAGACATCAGCGAGCGCGTACCAGAGCCGTACGTGTCGATACGAAGGGTTGCGCAGCTGCTTGGCCGCCCCGGCCTTGGTGAGGAGGACGATTGCCTCTTCGTATTGTTGCTGATCAGCGAGGGCCGCGGCCAGTACGATGCGACCTTCAACGAGAACATCCGCACTCGGCTCGCTCGACTCGAGCTCGGCGAAGGTTTTCTCGACCGCTCGGTAGCGACGATTCGCCCGCTCACAGTCCATGACGAGGGCCAAGTGTTCGGGGTCGCCCGTGATCGTGAAATGTGCACGAAGATGAATCTTCGCCATGTTCCAACGCTCCGCGCGATACGCGGCGAGCCCGGTCAACTCACGAACCGGTGCCACACCCGGCACCGCATCAGCCACCGTTCGCCCGAGACGCAGTGCCTCTTCGTATCGCTTTCGATCGTAGGCCTCAGCGGCGCGCGTTAGGGTCATGACCATTTTCTCTCGCATGTACGAGGTACCAATGAAGGCCTTACGCACATCCGAAGCGATATCACCAGGAAGGGAATATTTTGCCTTGGCCTTCGCCTTCGAGTTCGACTTCTTCAGCGCAGAATCGGGACGAACCTCCTCGATCCAAGGAGACAACGCGACCGGTCTCGCCCCGTCGCTCGCGGTGACCTCCATGGCTTGGCCGGTGCTCTTGATGTGGGCGGCACCTTTGCGCGCCACCCCTCCCCAACCTTTCGAGCGTGCGTGCGTATCAATCTTCTGTCGTTCCAGTTCCTCAGGAGTCAAGTCGCGCTCGAACCGTCGTTCACCTCGAGGTTTCGAGCGTGAGAAACTTGTGTCGCGATTGACTCGCGCCGATGAACTCGTACGACCTTGGCGACTATCGGGTGCATCGTCACGCGAGCGAACCGCGCGCGTCGACGACGTTGACGCTCTGCGCCCATCGTTCGAACGAGATCGAGCACCGAGCGATCGAGCGTCGCGCTCGAGGGGACGCCCCCGGCGCTCATCACGGCCCTCGGTGCGTTTCACACTTCGGTCGCCGTCTTGGCTCTTACGAGGTGCTCGCGTGCGAACTTCAAGTTCACGAGCGTCGTGTTCTTGAAGGCCCACGACGAGGCGGGTTTCGAGGGTCGTATCCTGGACGCCCCGGAGGAATGCTTCGGATCCCTCGTTGTTTGACCATTTTCGTTGTCGTCTCGTGCGAAACGCGAGGGACCTTCACGGCGACCTTCACGCTGAGGGGCTCTGCGCAATGGTTCGCCGCTCCGCCCCGTCGCGAGAGGTTCGTGATTGCGATGCACCCTTGGCCCGAGAACTCTTCAAGGAGGGAGCGCTCGACCCTCCGGACTTACGTGGTGTCCTTGGCTGGTCTCCCTGCCCAGCCCCCGAGGCGCGACGAGGTGCGGGTTTGGGAGAAGGCATGCATCAATCCTACTGAGCAATCGCGCGTCAAGAATTGAGGGGCGTTTGCACACGCTCGCGACGGTTCGTGAGGCCACGTCGAAGTCCCCCTGGAAGATCGAGGCGCGACCCCAACGCTGTGCTTTGAACAGTCCAGGTTCAGTTAGTCGGTGGTGCCAGTCTTCAGGTAGGCAATGATGACGTCGCCAACCATCTCTCGGTACGAGACGCGACGTTCGGGATCGGCGAGGTTTCTCCCGAAACTCACCGCGAAGGTGAAGCGATTGTTGATGCGAAATTGGCAGAGAGCACTCATGAGCATGTAGACGTCAATGGCGTCAACATCGCGAACGAATACGCCCGAAGAACGCCCGCGGGCCAAAGGCTTCGAAGTATCTCGATGATCGGCCGATCATGACGCGGGGATCCATATGCTTTTATCGCGAAGGGCGACGCTGCACATTCTCTTGACTAATGAGTTGACTGTAGCTGGGATGGGCTTCATGACGATCGAACGTCAACTCGGTGAGACGACGTAGCGCCTCGACCGTAGTTAAGTTTTTC
>CAWICL010000059.1:0-11006 GCA_963834545.1 uncultured Acidimicrobiaceae bacterium
ATATCTACCATACATGCATGCATGCAAGATGAGGGAATGTCATTCGCACTCGAGTACATCACGTCAGCATGCGTGCACGTGCTCACGTATGCATGTGCACCGTCACCATAGAGAAAAATAAATATGTTCATTATTCTCAATGGCACATGCCTGCATGTATGCAGGTGTGACGGCAGACGTCAGTGATGTGCCAGTCAAGAATGAGCACATTATACAGCTATATTGTATTCTCACACAGTGAGAACACAATATCAATAAGATGTTCATGCCGGCGAATGTGCACGCTGGCGTGACGGTTGTCACGCGTGCATGCACGCCGCTACCATCGAGAAGAATGAATATGTTGATTATTCTCAATGACGCACGCGTGCATGCACGTCGGTGTGACGGTGGACGTCAGTCAAATGTGCCAGTCGAGAAAATGAGCGCGTTCTACAGTTATATGGTATTCTCACACAGTGTAGTGACGGCCGGCGTGCACGCCGGGGCGGATGTCACGCCGGCAGTCACGCCCGCCGGCGTAACGGCATTTCTTAGTGCCGTCTCGTGAGATATCTTGTTTTGTCTCTGACTTTCCGCTTGTTGGTTGCCTTCTTGTTTATCTGAGTGCTTTTGTCTGCGTGCTTATCTGTTCGCTACCAGTTCTCCTGTGGTGTCCTTTTTGTTGTAGTTTTCACTAAAATGTGTGTCTACGGTGGCGACCACTTATATATATATATATATATATATATCTAACTTTCGGATCACGTGGTCACTAATTCCCCAGTGAGAGATAGCAATATCCATCGGGTGGGCATGTTTGAAATCCCATATGGAATTCGGCACTATTACTTATTCAACACCAAGTTGAACTCGGCACTGGTGATTAAGTTAGGGTTTGGGTTAGGGGTATACAGAGATAGGGTTATGATTAGGGATAGGGTTAGGGTTACTTGTTAGGACTATAGTTAGGGCTATGGCTAGGCACTATGATTAGAAGATGATGCATATTTAGATTAAAAACAACATGCATGGTGTCGAAGTCAATATGGGATTCAAAATATGCTAACTGTACGACATTCCGTACCGCTAGACTGTAGCTTACTGCACCCCCTTCCACACCCTTTCTTCCGCAAGCCATAATCACAGCCTGTGTTACTGTTTTCTTCATTTCTCATACCATGCATCAACATAAGCCGCAGATTAAAGATCCCTTCGAGCGATTTCGAGGTCTGATTCACGGCGCTCGTTCCGCTTTTTTAAATCTGCATAAAAACTGCATTCTACAGTGTTCAGTGTCCTAGTGTGCTACTAATAGTTAATGTACGGGTACAGTGCTCTAGATCAAAAATAGCGGTTGTGATTTCTATGTAGCAGGTCTAATAAAAATAATGCTTAACTATTTGTCTGTTTCGTAGTAAGCCTTCTTTAGGCCTAGGAGTACGAATCTGCGAGACCTAAAAATGTTTTAAGTATACACTGAATGATTACGCGAGGTTTGGATTGCTCTCGACAGTTTTTTGGACTGTCGTTTTCGTCATCGTTCTTTGCAAAAAAACAGTGTGAATCTACTTTATGCGCGAAGTTCGATAAATTTGCAAAGCAAATCAGTGCAATCAGCTGCTGCGGTGTTGCGGATGTACTCTGTTCCGGAATACTGCATCCCACAGTTGGATTAAAAAAATTGTCATTTTCAACCAATTAAATCTAAAAGTAAATTTAAAAATGAAGGAGGCACTTTTTTCTCCTGCAGCCTCCCCGGTACTGCAGCTTGTTTTCTCCCTGTCAAACACTTCCGACTACTTCGCGAGTCAATTCCGAAAATAAAATATTTTCGAGTCGATTCCGCGCGTAGTAAACAACGGCGGTAAAATGTGATCATCATCCAGTGTCACGCAATCTTCTTTATGACCCTTTCATACACTGTACAGTGTACATACCTACTTCAATCGTAGTGTCGGCAACATCGCACGTCATGAAATCATGACATCATGACGCCCCGCTCATGACTTCATGACATGATCACGTGCTCAGTGATAGAACTGTGGAGGAAGAAATTGGTTTGCGGCGAAATAGTCGCAATACTTAGTGCTCGGAGATCTTGTGACAAGATATCTATGTAGCACGTTGCTCCGGAATCAGGCGTGAATTTTTGTACTGTCTAGACTGCTGATACTGTATACTGTTACAGTACATAGACGCTAGGCGTGTTACAGTACACGACGTGTACAACCAACTGTACACATACAGTATTCGAATGTTGTAAAGTAATAACTGTGTACAGTAATCGCCTCTGCCTATAGGAATGAAACCGGACAAAATATGAATGAAATGGGCATAAATCTTTAGGTTTTAACAGACATTTAGCTAGGCCGCTATTCAAGCGGGTTTTGATTGATTTGAATATTTTATTTGAGAACAAAATCCTATTATTAGCATTAGCAAATAAGACGGTTAAAGTTCACAAAAAAGCAGATTGCCTAGGGCTTAAGACAATTAAGCACTAACGAGGCTCCTATACAGCATTTTTAATTGATAGTGCGTTACAAATGATTGTAAAGTAAAATGATTGTGTTTACATGATTGCAGATGCTAGCGTCATGTGCTGCAGTCGTACGATTTTGTGCACAGCGTCGAGAATTAACCACGCGCAGTGGTTATGATTATGGTTAAGATATGGTTTTCGGAAGAGGCTGCTGTACGAAGGACAAGGGTGCCGGTAATATGCCAGGACTACCGTCCCTTTTTAGGGTCATGACTTGAAAACCGGATTAATGTTATAATACAGTGTTAGTCTTCTATCGTTATTCTCGATAAGATACAGCACAGCCGTACAGCATAAGTGGTTGTTTTGTGAAACCGGAAGTTAGAATTGGTCAGCACGCAATGTATCGCATCCCTGGGCAACTTGAAATGGCGGGGTGATGGCGGGACTGAGGAGGGGAGGCAAGGGTACATGAGGCGGATGAGAAGTCTGCATGTCACATAATATCTAGGCCTTTGAGCAGTCAGATGAACAGTAGCAATGACGTCGTCGTCGTCGTCGTCGTATGGTTGGTGACGTGAACGTGACGCGCCTTTTCACAAATCAGCTGATTTAATGGAAAGTATGATTGAAAAGAGTTGATTCATCTTACTCCCTAACGCCCCAGCCCCATCCTGTTCTCCCCTTATAATTCTATAATTTACCTTTCTTTACAAGAAAAATTGTAACGTTACACTGTAGCTGTCAATCTCCAATGACTGTCTATCTTTCAAGAAAATTTAACGTAATCTTGAATCATATTCTGAAATTTTTCATATTTCAATTCGGCATTCTTTCCGTCAGCCGAAAATCATCGCTGAGGTAGTCATTTTGTTACGTCAGCAATTTTTGGGTTATTTTGGTTCCGTTCCCCCCCTTGTTACCAAACGTCCTCGGACGTCAGAAGCCGCCCCCCCCCCGGGACGTCAGACGTCACCAGTTCAAAAAGGTTGCGGTTACAAAAAAAGCGACCCGATGCGCACGACATGCGAAGCCAAAGTAACTGTTTAATCTGGTTTAACTGAAAAAAAACGCCAATGATATGAAATAATGTGGCAGAATGCGAAAAAGGCGCATAAAAACGGTCAGATGATAATAATACTGCAGCACATCCAATTGATGGCGACTTCAATGCCGTCAGCTGCACGAGTGACTCGACCTGCACGGCGGTCGGTGAGGTTCTAGGAAGTTCCGATGGTCTCTACGCAACGGAATCATCGGGCACGTGGGCAAGTGCCATCCAGATCCCCGGACCGAATTCGCAAGGAGAATTTGACGGTGTCAGTTGCGCCAGCGATACTGCCTGCGCGGGGGTTGGTGATGACTTCGTGAACCAATTCCCCTTCACTGCCTCAGAATCTTCGAGTACGTGGGGCAGTACTTCGGATCTTGCAGCGCCGTTTCAGGGCTATTTGGATAGTGTCAGTTGCGTTGACGTGAATGATTGTGTCGGCGTTGGCGACGACTCCAGCAATCAGTCGGGCTTCGTGTCCGTCTACTCGTCTGGCTCGTGGGGCACGTACCAAGACCTCTACTCACCTTCTTTCGATGGTGATCTCAACGGCGTGAGTTGTTCTGATGCGATGGACTGCACCGCCGTCGGCGAGGATTCCGGCGGTGTCAATCAGCCGTATTTCATCACCGAATCGTCGGGATCGTGGGGAACTGCCACGGACGTCAGCACGCCGAGTGGCTCAGGATCGTTCACCGCAATCAGTTGTCCCGACTCGATGGACTGCACCGCCGTGGGTCAAGACGGCAACGACCAGCCAATGTACGAAGTTGAATACGCGGGTGTATGGACACCGATTGCCGTGGATATTGGAGCAATAGGCACCGGCGCTGGATTTGACGCCGTCAGCTGTCCTGACTCGATGGACTGCACCGCCGTGGGCGTGGACGCGTCCTCGAAAACCCTTCTACGACACCGAAACGGGTGGCGTGTGGGGACCACCCACCGAGATCACGCTGTCGGGATCAACAGGCGACGCCTGGTCGGTGAGTTGTTCCAGCGCCTCGAACTGCACGCTGGTTGGCGGCGACTACGGAAGCAACAAGGCGTTCTACGACGTTGAGACGAGTGGCGTCTGGTCCGCTCCGGTCGAAGTTACGTCTCCTGGTACGACGGGAATTTTCTATGGTGTCAGCTGCCCCGACGCGACACATTGCATGGCTGTTGGCCAAGACGAGGGCACCAATGAACCCTTCTACGACTTCCTTGGACCGATGACCTCATCATCTTCCACAATTCGAAGAACCTCGACGTCAACCAGTTCTTCAACTTCGACAACTTCAACAAGTATGGCAACGACGACGACAACGATGCACCGACCACCGAAGATGCCTGCTCACTTGAGCGCCACCGTGAGTTTTCCAACGGGGGGCGCCGTCCTCGATAAAACGGACGAAATCGCGATTGAAAAGTTTCTCACCGAGGTTGCGCGGGGACATCTTCACGTGGTGACGGTGTCAGGATTTGCGTCACCTGAAGGTACGCCTCAGGAAAACGCACTTCTCATATTCGAACGCGCAGCGTCCGTGGTGCACTTCGTTCGCCAGATACTGCTTCGCGAGCACCTCAAAAACATTGCGATCGTCGTGCAGACCGGCGGAATTAAACATTTGACGACCCAGTTGAGTGATCAGGTGGCGACGCTGACCGCATGAGTCTGCGGTCCTCTCTTCTGTTCGAACTGTGAACTGGCGCCAAGGCGGCGTTGGCCTTTCAACGAGATGGCGACAGCGGTCGCTCATCGAGAGCGGTGACTTCGATTACGTACGACTCTCGTCAGTTTCGCTTTCACTGAACTGAACACAACATCCTCGAACAACGACTGAGTCGTTCTGATCAGTGTCGGTACACTTTCGAGATGGCGAAAACCGCGAATACCTCAACGACAGTGAGCGTTCGAGGAGCCTCTGGCGAGAGCGCCACGAACCCTGGGCGTGACGTTCAACGCGTCGGAACGGCACGATTCTTGGGTCAAGAAGTCTCAAAGATCCATGATCCGGTTTGGGCGGTGCTCGGCAACTTGGGCGACAGCCAGTGCTATTTGGGTGTCAGCGAGAAGGTGAACGCGGTCCAAGAGGCCATGGCGCGTCGCATCACCAAAGACAACCGAGCCAACCGCTTGATAGCACCCGCGTTCTCAATCGGGGTGTCCGACGGACAACTGAACGGCACGCCCGAGATGCGCTTCTCATTGATCGGTCGAGAGCTCGTGAACGACGCCGCGTCGACACACCTCGCCGCGAACCACGTGGAGGGAATGATCGCAGTGGTCGCGTGCGACAAGCCACCGGTCGGGACCGTCGCTGCTCTCCTCGAGCACAACGTCCCCGCCGTCATTCTCTCGGACGGTTCGATCAAACCTGGAACAAATCCGCGCACCGGAGAGCGCATCGACCTCGTCACCGCGTTCCAGTTCGCGAGCGAACCCGACGACACGGCGCGAAACGAAGTCACTCTGCAGGCCTGTCCAGGTCAGGGAAGTTGCGGAGGGATGTTCACCTACAACACGATGCAGACGTTCATTGGCGTGCTTGGACTCGAGCCACTGCACATGATCGCGCCGCCATCAGATGATTCTCGCCGTATTGATCAGTTCCCCGACGAGCTCGTCGAGTGTCTGGTGATCATGACGGAACGCGACATACGCCCAAGAGACATCGTCACGCCGGCATCCTTGCGCAACGCTCTGATTGTTGCCATGGCGATGGGCGGTTCAACAAACGTGATGTTGCACAGTGTTGAGATTGCCCGTGCGGCGGGCTTCGATCTTTGGAAGGAAGTCTTGAGTCAGGACGAGTTCAATGAGCTTTCACACGCTCTACCCGTGATTGTCAACATGCGACCCTTCGGGGAATATTCGATGGTCGACGTTGACGAGTCGGGTGGACTACCGAGCGTTGTGAACGAACTCTTGCGTGCGGGTCACCTCAACGGGGACACCATGACGTGCACCGGCGAAACACTCGCCCAGCAGGTCGAGCGACTGGCTCCGCCTCGCGCGGATCACCGAGTGATCTACTCGGTCGCCCAACCGTTCAAGAACACCGGTGGACTTCGTCTATTACGTGGCAATCTGGCACCCGATGGTGGCGCCATCTTGAAGCTCGCGGGCGTCGAGAGTGGCATCGTTGACGGCGTCTTCACCGGGAAGGCTCGCGTGTTCAACGGTGAACGTTCTCTTATCGCCGCGCTTGACGATCACCCCGACGACTTTCACGACAGTGACATGGTGGTCATTCGTTACGAGGGACCTCGAGGTGCACCGGGCATGCCCGAAATGCTTGACCCGACCTCCAAAATCACCTCACTGTGTCGCAAACGCGGGATCACCATTGCCTTAATGACCGACGCTCGATTCTCGGGCGGTTCCGTGGGACTGGTCATCGGACACGTCGCACCCGAGGCACTCCTCGGTGGCCCGATTGCCCTCGTCGAGGACGGCGACACCATTACGGTCGACACCAACCGAGATCGTCTGGACTGCCTCGAACTTGACGACCCAAAGCTCCTCGCACGCCGCCTCAAGGATTGGGAGTCACGCGTCAAGGCCAATGGTGGCGTTCACCCCGATGCCGTACCGGTCACGCACCGAGTACTGAAGCGGATGCGCAACACCGCTCTACCGGCGTTGCGCGGCGGAGGAATGTCCGAAAGACTAGGCGTCCTCAAATCCAATGAGCCAGTGAAGTCCGAAACGATCAACGACCTGACCATCAAACGCGCCCCACGGCCGATGTTGTAAATCATCCACGACTGTGCCATTCACCGCCAGACGAGCGAACCACTCGCGCATCGTCCCCAGGTCCGATGTTCCAAGCAGCGACAACATAAGTCCCCGGGCCTGGAACGTTGGTTCGTCGACGCCGACGTCAGATGCGTACAACATGATCGGCGAGTCGACGAGAAAGCCGTGCGCAATTGCCTCCTCGGGTCCGTCGGTGCGACTGAATTCTGCGAACGTGTGCAACTGCACCGACCCGCCGAAGACGCTCGCGTAAAACGACAGTACGTCGCGTGCTTGGCCATCGAAATGAAAGTACGGCGTCAGGCCCGACATGTGATGAAGCGTAGATGACAGGGTCTCTCAATTCATAGCGTGACAAGAGTTCGAGTTTGAGTTCGAAACTTCGTGACGTAAATACGTCGTTCACGTTGGGAACCGATTCTGGTGGTGAGAGGGACGGCGTGCAGGTGACGCTGCAATATTGCCTTGATTGGAAGCCACGGAACTCCCAGAGATTTACCGCAAAAAGCCGAATGAAAAAAAGGTGGGGATGTCTTGCGCAAGTCATTACTTGCGCATATGATGTGCAAGCAATGACTTGCGCAACAAGGAGATGGTGAACGTGGAAAACGACCGAATTGAGCGATCTGTCACGATTGGCGCGAGCGCCGAGAAAGTCTGGGAAGTCTTGACCTCGCCCGAACACGTGGGAACGTGGTTCGGCACTGGTCGACCCATACCAATCGACCTTCGCCCCGGCGGTGAGATGGTCCTTGATCACGGCTCCAATGGTCACTACCGCACGGTCTTTGTCGAAGTCGACCGTCCACACCGTCTCTCTTATAGGTGGGCTGAGGGATATCCCGACGTACTCGCCACCGAAGCCAGTTCGACGTTGGTTGAGTTCACGATCACATCGATATCGGAACGAGAAAGCAACTCACCGTCGTCGAGAGCGGCTTCAGCACGCTCGTCGTTCCCGAGGACCGTTCCTGGATTTCATACGAAAACCACAACAAGGGTTGGACCGACATCCTCGCGAAGATCGCGGCGTACTGCGAAGGTCGCGATTCGACGCCAATCATGTCCGCTCCGTGACCGTCATTCAAGACGTCCTCAGCGCCCTCGACGATCCCACTCGACGTGACCTTCTCGACGTTCTCGTCAGACGCGGATCAGCCACCGCGACACTGCTCTCGACTGAATTGCCCGTCACTCGTCAAGCCATTGTCCAACACCTCGGTGTCCTTGACCGTGCGCAACTCGTTTCGAGTAATCGTCGAGGGCGGGAGCGGTGGTACCAGGTACGAACCGAAGGGATCATCGAAACCGCGCAGTGGCTCGACGAGCTCGCTTCGAAATGGGACCGGCGCCTCCACGCGATCAAACAGATCGCCGAAGAGACGTGATCACTCGTTCGCTCATCGCGACAAGACGGGTCAGCGAATAAGAGGTTGCAGCCACCACGAGCATCCAGGGTCTGAGCCAATTCGTCGAACAGTCGTCGAGGATTCGTGCAATCGCTTTTTCGCCTGATCAACCCGTAACCGACCGACGTTCTTTTTTTCTGGGCAACAGAGGGGCTGACGTCAACGAGGAATCAAAAGTGTTGTGACCTCCTTCGTCGGCCCTCCAACTATTGACGTTGTCTAAATCTTGATAGAGTCCATAACTGTGATTCCCAACTCGGCCGACCTCCTTCGTGAACACGGCATCAACGCCACGGCCCAGAGACTCGCAGTGTTTCGCGCAGTGAATAGTTCTGCCCACATCACCGCTGATCACGTCATCGACTTCGCCGAGGCGGAAATCGGCACGATTTCGCGCCAGGCTGTCTACGACGCACTCGGTGTCTTTGTCGAGAAGGGTCTGATCCGGCGAATTCAACCGGTCGGCTCGCCCGCGCTCTACGAGAATCGTGTGGACGACAACCACCACCACGTCATCTGTCGGATCTGTGGCGCGGTCGCCGACGTCGATTGCGCCGTTGGTTCGACGCCCTGTCTTGAGGCAGCGAACAACATGGGTTACGAGATCGACGAAGCCGAAGTCGCCTACTGGGGACGATGTCCCACGTGCCAGGCCAAGGGTCGCACGGCGACACCCTTCGAGACGCCCTACGGGAAGCGTCGCCACGACATCGAGCAACCTCGAACATCACAACAACACACCGTGACCAACCCTCACGGTGATCCAACGCACCAAGAATAAGGAGAAACCATGTCAGAAGAGAGCAGTTGTCCCTACACCGGCGGCACATTCACGCGACTCGGCGAGAGCCAGCCCAACAATCAGTGGTGGCCCAACCAACTCAACCTGCGCATCTTGCACCAGCACTCACCAGCAGCGAGTCCAATGGATCAGGACTTCGACTACGCCAGTGAATTCTTGACCCTGGACCTCGACGCGCTGAAGAAGGACATTGACGCGGTATTGACGAACTCACAATCCTGGTGGCCCGCCGACTACGGCCACTACGGACCACTCTTTGTGCGCATGGCCTGGCACGCTGCGGGCACCTACCGCATCGGTGACGGTCGAGGTGGCGCGGGCTCTGGCGCCCAACGGTTCGCACCACTCAACAGCTGGCCCGACAACGTGAATCTCGACAAGGCACGCCGACTGCTCTGGAGCGTGAAACAGAAATACGGACAAAAGATCTCGTGGGCCGACCTCTTGGTGTTCGCCGGGAACTGCGCGTTGGAATCCATGGGCTTTACGACGTTCGGATTCGCTGGTGGTCGGGTGGACATCTGGGAACCCGAAGAGGACGTCAATTGGGGGCCCGAAGCGACGTGGCTCGGTGACGAGCGTTACCGCGGCGATCGTGAACTGGAACAATCCTCGGTGCGGTCCAGATGGGCCTCATTTACGTGAACCCCGAAGGTCCCAACGGAAACCCTGATCCGCTTCTAGCCGCTCGCGATATCCGAGAGACCTTTCGTCGGATGGCGATGAACGATGAAGAGACGGTCGCCCTCATCGCCGGTGGACACACCTTCGGCAAGACCCACGGCGCCGCCGACGGCAATAAGTACAACGGCCGAGAGCCCGAAGGCGCTCCCTTGGTCGAACAGGGACTCGGCTGGAAACATCTACGGTACCGGCAGCGGCGCCGACACGATCTCCAGCGGACTAGAAGGCGCCTGGACTACCGAGCCCGCCAAGTGGGACAACAATTTCTTTGACAACCTCTTTGGATTCGAATGGGAACTCACCAAGAGTCCGGCTGGTGCGTCGCAGTGGAAGCCCAAGGGTGGCGCCGGTGCCGACACTGTTCCCGACGCGCACGACAACTCAAAGCGTCACGCGCCCACCATGCTCACCACCGATCTCTCACTCCGCTTCGATCCCGTCTACGGACCGATCTCGAAGCGGTTCCACGAGAACCCCGAGCAGTTCGCGGACGCGTTCGCGAAGGCCTGGTTCAAACTCACGCACCGCGACATGGGACCCTACGTGCGAGGACTCGGCGCTCTGGTGCCGAGCGAGCCTCAGCTCTGGCAAGATCCGGTACCGACCGCGACGAAGCCAATGATCGACGAAGCTGACGTCGAGACGTTAAAGGCGAAATTGCTCTGGTCAGGACTCAGCGTCACCCAACTCGTAACGACGGCGTGGGCGTCAGCCTCGACGTTTCGCGGTACGGACAAGCGCGGCGGAGCCAATGGCGCGCGGATTCGCTTGGCGCCACAAAAGGATTGGGCGTGAACGAAGGCGCGAAGTTGGCTTCAGTGCTCACGGTCCTCGAGAACATACAGGTTGAG
>CAWICL010000060.1:0-7002 GCA_963834545.1 uncultured Acidimicrobiaceae bacterium
CGAGCCCTCTGCGTGGCGTTCGATCTGCCGGGAGGAACGTTTCGCGACGCGATGACCGAGGACTACAAGGGAGGCCGTGCGGAGACCCCCGTCGAAATCGAGCACCAGTTCGACTTGATTCGAACGTTGTGCGAAGTCCTACACATTCCGGTGCTCGGCGTGCCGAGCTTCGAGGCTGACGACGTGCTCGCCACGCTCGCCACCTGGGGCCGTGATCAGAAGATCCCCGTTGTCGTGGTGACCGGTGACCGTGACACCTTCCAGCTCGTCGAGGACCCTTTCGTCAAGGTGCTCTATAACCGGCGTGGCGTTTCGGACTACTCACTCTATGACGAGGCGGGAATTTTTGAACGATGCGGTATTGAATCGGCGCGTTATCCCTTACTCGCTGCCTTGCGAGGCGACACCTCGGACAATCTGCCCGGCGTGCCGGGCGTGGGTGAGAAAACCGCGGCGAAGCTCTTTAGCCAGTATCGCGACCTGGACGATCTCTACGCTCACCTGAGCGAACTCACGCCCAAGTTGCGTGAAAATCTCGCCACCTATGAACAGCGCGCACGCAACAACGTCGAAGTCATGCGTTTGATCAGAGACGTACCGCTTGAATTTTCGCTCGATGATCTCACGATGGGCGGTTGGAAACGAGAGGAAGTCGCAGCATTCTTTGATCGCTTCGAAATGAACGCCATGCGCGCGCGTTTCGAAAAGTTGATGCGAGAAGGAGCGCTCGGCGAGCCCGCTTCGTCACCAACGCGTGAAAACCCGTCGCCGACGGCTGCTTCGAAACCCGCCAAGGTTCTTGCGGCGTCGAAGGTCTTGCACGACCAAGGCACCTACGTCCTCTCGTACGCGAACCAACGCGTCGCGGTGATGGATCAAGCTTCGAACGCCGTTGCGCTCACCAGCGAAGAGGAGTTCTTCACCCAGGCCGGTTCGTCATCGTTGAGCGGGCACGACCTCAAAGAGCTCTATCGGCACGCGAGCGACGCCGGGGCGACGCTGCGTGAGCCCACTGACGACACCTCAATCATGGCGTTTCTCTTGGACGCGACGAGCGGGCAGTATGAACTGGGCGACGTGGCGCAACGTTTTCTCGGAGAGAGCATCGCTGAATCGGCACCCTCACTCTTTGATGAAAACGCGAGTGACGAGGCGCTGGTGCGAAATGTGCAAATCGTAGGACGCCTGCGCGAGGTGTTACGTGCCGAGATCAAGACTTGGGAACTGGACAACGTCTATGAGACGGTCGAACTTCCACTCGTGGCGGTGCTCGGGAGAATGGAGTCGCGTGGCATCTGCGTGGACGTCGAGATGCTTCGTCGCATCGCCGAAGAGTTCGCTCTCGAAGCGACCCAGCTCGACGCAAAGATCCAACAGGTCGCCGGACACGAATTCAAGGTGAACTCGCCCCAGCAACTCCAGACGGTGCTCTTTGAGGAGTTGGGACTCACGGCGGTAAAGAAAATCAAGTCGGGATTCTCCACTGACGCCGCGTCACTCGAAGCGATCAGTGACGAGCACGAAATCATTGCGCTCATCTTGCGGTATCGAGAGGTGGAGAAGCTTTCGCAGCACCTATGGCGCACCGCTCATTAGTGCGGTTGGTCCAGACGCGAAGATCCACGCCGAATTCCGCCAGACGGTCGCTCGAACTGGTCGGCTCTCATCAGAGAATCCCAATTTGCACAACATCCCGGTGCGTTCACAAGAGGGTCGTCGCTTGCGTTACGCCTTCGTTCCCAGTCCCGGTTGGCTCTTGTGCGTCGCGGACTACAACCAGATTGAACTGCGCATCCTCGCGCACTTGTCCCAAGACAGCGGACTCTTGGCGGCGTTCGAGTCGCACGAAGACGTTCATCGCAGCATCGCCGCTTCGGTCTTTGGCGTCACACCGAGCGAGGTGACCCACGAGCAACGCGAACAAGCCAAGGCGGTCTCCTACGGCCTCGCCTACGGCATGGAAGCCTTCGGTCTCAGTCAGCGTCTGGGAATCAGTGTCGGAGCCGCCAAAGAAGTCATGGATAAATATTTCGCGGGCTTTCCGTCGCTTCGCGCGTATATGGACCAGACCATCACCGACATCCGCAACAAGGGTTACTCGCGCACCGAGTTCGGTCGGATCGACCGTTCCCGGACCTCGCGACCGCGGTGGGTCCTCAGCGCCAGGCCGCCGAACGACAAGCAATGAACGCGGGGATCCAGGGGCTGGCGGCGGACATCTTTAAGTTCGCCCTGGTGCGTCTGGACCGCGAACTCACGAGCGCGAAGCTTGAAGCGCGACTCATCCTCCAGGTGCACGACGAGGTTCTGGTTGAGGCTCCACCGGTGGAAAAAGAACGGGTCGAGAGCATCATCCGTGATGCCTTAGTCAACGCCGCGACCTTGTCGGTGCCCCTTGAGGTCTCGCTCGCCTGGGGCGATAACTGGGCGGCGGCCAAAGGCTGAAAAGCCGAGTGCTAGGGTTGAATCCTGGGTTTACACCGGCGACCCAGGCCCCTTATTGTCGAGATGACCCCGGTGTGGTCGTATGAAAGTAGTACCAATGTCGGACGGCACCAGCCTCCTTTCCTCCCAACAAATGGGAACCTTCGACGAAGACGGAAATTACGTTCCGCGCGTCATCACTGAAGACAACATGGTCGGCACTGACCTGGCGACCCTCGTGGGCGACAGCGTCCTCGAGTTCGAAGACGGTGACCTGGTCACCGGCACCGTCGTCAAAATTGACCACGACGAGGTCTTGCTCGACATTGGCTTTAAGTCCGAGGGCGTCATTCCCTCGAGAGAACTCTCCATCCGCAACGACGTCGATCCTTCCGAAATTGTCTCCATGGGTGAGCGCGTCGAGTGCCTGGTTCTGCAAAAAGAGGACAAGGAAGGGCGCCTCGTCCTCTCCAAGAAGCGCGCGCAATACGAGAAGGCGTGGAGCAACATCGAGGAGTTGAAGAACCGCGACGAGGTCGTCAAGGGCGTCGTGATCGAAGTCGTCAAGGGTGGTCTCATTGTTGACATTGGACTTCGCGGATTCTTGCCCGCCTCACTCGTTGAGCTTCGTCGGGTGCGCGAATTGCAGCCCTACATCGGCAAGACCGTCGAGGCCAAGATCATCGAACTCGACCGCAACCGCAACAACGTCGTCTTGTCACGTCGAGCGTGGCTCGAAGAGACTCAGAAGGAACAACGCGGCGACTTCCTCAACAACTTGAAGCCAGGCGAACGTCGACACGGGGTGATCTCCTCGGTCGTCAATTTCGGTGCCTTCGTGGACCTTGGTGGAATGGACGGTCTCATCCACGTCTCTGAGCTCAGCTGGAAGCACATTGACCACCCGAGCCAGGTCGTCACCGTCGGCGATGAAGTCGACGTCGAGGTCTTGGACGTGGACTTCTCCAAAGAGCGCATCTCACTATCGCTCAAGGCCACGCAGTCCGATCCCTGGCAAGTCTTTGCCGACAGCCACGCGGTGGACCAGTTGGTCTACGGTCGCGTGACCAAGATGGTTCCCTTTGGTGCCTTCGTTCAGGTGGGCGAGGGGATTGAAGGTCTCGTGCATATCTCGGAGATGGCGGCACACCACGTGGACTCGCCCGACCAGGTTGTCACGGCCGGTGAAGAGTTGTGGGTCAAGATCATCGAACTCGATACCGCGCGTCGTCGCATCAGTCTTTCCATCAAACAAGCCGCCGACGGTGGTGAGGTCAGCGAAGAGTACCGCGAAGCCTTCGGTAGTCACGCCTATGACACTGAGGGCAACTACATCGGTGGCATTGAGTACGGTGAGTTCACGCCCGAAACCGAAGCGCAGGCCGCCTGGGCCGAGTACGCCAGCGAAGCGGTCGCCAAGACCGAGAGTGCTGAAGAGACACCCGCGCAGAGCGAAACCCTAAGCGAGGACGCGCCCAGCGAATAGTTCATCGCGCGTAGATGGCGAGTTAGGCCTTCGACGCGGTGCGCTTGGTGATCTTGGCGGTGAGTGGGTAGTGACAGGCCACCAAGTGGCCCGGGGCGACCTCTTCGAGTTGTGGTTCGACCTCGGCGCACTTCTCAGTGGCGTACGGACAACGCGTTCGAAAACGACAACCGCTGGGCGGATTCATGGGGCTCGGAGGCTCCCCGGTGAGGACGTCGCCGTGCACAGGTGAATCGGGGTCGGCTTCGAGTGCGGCACCCAAGAGAAACTTCGTATAGGGGTGACCGGGCGCCTCGTAGAGCGTGTCGGCGGGTCCGATCTCACCAATGCGACCGAGGTACATCACTGCCACGCGGTCACTCACGTTCTTCACGACCGCAAGGTCGTGCGCGATGAACAACAACGTGAGTCCGTATTCCTGTTTTAAGTCCTCCAGGAGGTTCAAGATCTGGGCCTGGACCGAGACGTCGAGCGCCGAGACCATCTCGTCACAGATCAACAACTTTGGTCGCATGGCGAGTGAACGAGCGATCGAGATCCGTTGGCACTGGCCGCCCGAGAATTGTCGAGCGTAGCGATTCCCATAGACCTTGGGATCAATGCCGACCTTGGACAGCAAATCACTCACGACGACGTCGCGCTCATCGCCATTGACCGACTTCCAGCAGTCGAGGGGTTCAGCGACGATGTCCTTAATGCGCCGCCGAGGGTTCAGCGAGGATATGGGATCTTGAAAGATCATCTGCATACGGGTTCGAATGTTGCGCAGCGTCTTTCCCCTTCAGCGAACACAGGTCCGTACCTTCGAGTTCGATCGAGCCCGACGAAGGTTCGACGATCCTCATGAGCGCCTTACCCGTCGTGGACTTGCCGCATCCCGATTCGCCGACGAGACCGAGCGTCTCACCTTCGAATATGTCAAAACTCACACCCGCTACCGCACGTACCTGGTGATGACCCATACCGAAGGTCACCTCGAGGTCTCGGACCTTCAATAGCGGTTCTTTGGAATCGGTCATTTCTTCACCGTTCTGCGAGTTTTCGGTAGCGGGTTCCAACACGCGAAGAAATGGCCGGGCTCGTCGGCGGCCTCGAGTTCTGGTCGCTCAACGTGGCATTTGTCGGTGGCGAACGAGCATCGTGGCGCGAAACTACAACCTTGGGTGGCTTCAACAAATTCGGTGGACGCCCCGGAATCGTCACCAGACGTGTGTGCGGAGCGTTCGAGACTTTTGGTGAGCTTTCAAGTAGTGCTCGGGTGTATGGCATGCGGTGATGCGAAAAAACCTCGCGCGTGGAACCAATTTCGACAATTCTCCCGGCGTACATGACAATGATGCGTGACGTTCTGGTCGCCACGACACCGAGGTCGTGGGTGATCAAAACCACGGACATGTGAAGACGCTCTTTGAGGTCTTCGAGCAGGTTCAGAATCTGCGCTTGAATCGTGACGTCGAGTCCGGTCGTTGGCTCGTCGGCGAGGACAAGTTTGGGCGAACAGGCGAGGGCGATGGCGATGACGACTCGTTGGCGCATTCCTCCCGATAACTGACCCGGATACGCGTCGTAGCGGTGCGCGGGTGAGGGGATCCCGACGAGCTCGAGTAGCTCGATGGCCCGTGCTTTGGCGTCTTCTTTTGACATGCCAAGTCGCACCCGCAGGGTCTCGTCGATCTGCTTTCCGATTTTGGTGACGGGATTGAGCGAAGTCATCGGATCTTGGAAGATCATTGAAACTTCAGTTCCCCAGAGCTTGCGTTTCTCCGCTTCGCTCGCGCCGACCATTTGGACGCCCTCGAGCAACACCGAGCCAGTGACCGTCACGTTCGTGCGCTGTTGGAGACCCATGATGGTACGCGACAAGACAGTCTTTCCCGAGCCAGATTCACCCACGATGCCAATGGTCTCGTCGGTTCCGAGTTCGAATGAGACGCCCCCGACCGCTGGCAGTGGGCCGCCCGCAGTGGCGAAGGTCGTGGCGAGGTTGTCGACGACCAGGAGCTTCTCAAAGGACCCGCTCATAGCTTGACCTCGGTGACGTCAAAGTGGTGTCGGAGGCGGTCGCCAATGAAGTTCAGGCACAACAAGAAAAAGACCATCGCCAGTGACGGAAAGACCGCCAGCCACGGGTTGGTCTGAAGAATGGTGCGCGCCTCGTTAATCATGTTGCCCCACGAGGGAGTTGGTGGGTTCACCGACAGCCCAAGGAACGCCAGGGCACCTTCGAGCGCGATCACGGTTGCGATGCCGATGAGCAGAAATGAGATGCCAATCGGCATGATGTTGGGCAACAACTCGCGAAAGAGAATACGTCGATCCGTCGCACCTTGGACTTTGGCTGCGATGACGTAGTCCTTCGTGGCGATGTTCAAGGTTGCGGTACGAATCACGCGGTACACGAGGGGAATTGAAGCGACGCCGATGACCACGATGATCTTGAACAACGACCGTGGTGTCCAGAACGAGAGAATGGCGATGGTTGCGATGATGGCGGGAAACGCGAGAAACACGTACATGAAGTTGGTAAGTATGGTGTCGAAGCGACCTCGTCGGTATGCGGCGAGCATGCCCAGTGGAGCACCGAAACCAAAGCCAATCAGCATCGCTCCTGAACCAACGGCGAGCGAGACTCGCGAACCGTAGACCACGCGCGCAAATATGTCTCGACCTAGGTCATCGGTACCGAACAGATGGTGCAGTGACGGCCCTGCGTTAATGGCTGAATAGTTCTGGAACAACGGGTTCTCGATTGGCAAGATGTTGGCGAGCAGCGCCGCCAAGATGTTCAAGACGATCCAACCGACGCAGATCCAAAAAAAGATCCCGAGGGGTTGCTTCTTCTCAGGCTTCTCGACGAGGACAGCTTCCTCGAACACGGCAATTTGGCCCAAACTACTCACGGCTGATCCTCGGGTCGACGATATTGATAATGAAGTCAAAGATGAAGTTAATAAGTACGACGCCAACGGAAACGACGAGCACGATGCCCTGGACCAATAGGTAGTCGCTCTGATTGATCGCTGAGATCAGGGTATAGCCGAGTCCGGGGATATTAAGCAAATACTGAACCACGAAACCACTCGCCAGTCAGC
>CAWICL010000061.1:0-56120 GCA_963834545.1 uncultured Acidimicrobiaceae bacterium
ATTAAGATTTCGCAAAAGGCAGCAGATGAAAACACAACGATTAACCATTTAAAACCCCATCATCTGCTTATATCTCCTGATTTTATATATGAGCCAAGTTCCCCCTTTCCCAATCCCGCTCAGAAACGATTTTGTTGGGTTTTAACGAGGTCGTCGTATTGGTAAACTTCTCATTTTTCGACTTTCCTGAATTATAGGCCACTGCCCATCTTCCAATTCAAATACCATTGAGTAGGCACTATCATCTCGTTATCTCCGCTAAGAGTAACGATAACCCGATACTTCTTAGCCCCAAGAATAGCGTCTGGGTCCGTCCAGTTTTCATATCTCCAATATTCTCTGCTAAAGCCATACATGTTTCTTGTATTATAAAATTTCATCACCACATACAATCTTCTGGTTATCTGGCAATTTGGCTCAATAGTCGTCTTAAGCATTTTTTCTTGTTTATCTTCTGTGGTGTTAGGATCTTTATCATCCCACTTGCCCGGGATTTGTAAATTGGTACCAACGAATTCAATATTTGATGTTACTCCTCTTGCATAGCTTTTTTCGGTTTTTATTTTTGGGCAATTAAACCAAATCAATATAGGCCACTAATATATTCCCAGAGAGTGCCGTTCCAAAACCTACCCTCGGTGGATAATTAGCAATTTCCGATGCGTTGGCCGTGGACGAATATTGCCTTGTTCCGGATGCCATACCCCACGAACTGGTGGCCACCACGATTTTTTGTAACTGAATATTAGTGTAACTACAATCTTTTATTTGAATACTTGGTTTTGCGTTTTGGATTTGAATGTCAGAAATTTTATATCTGGCCACCTCAATTGCTAAAGAGGACTATGATAATGAACCAAATAACAAGTCTTGCTTTCTCGCTTGTTGGTAAATTTAATGGATTAAATCTGAATACTTGAACAGTGGCTGGACCATTGGTCAGCACAAATTAAACACAGCATCCAGTAAAACCATTCCCCACAATTGGATAAAGTTCCTGATTCTTGACATATCGTGGCATCTTCTCCAATCTCTATCATATCGCAATACGTTTGGTTATGGGATACTCATGTGAAATTTTCCCACGCCCCCTTCGTTCGTTGGTTGGATAATACCCCGTATACAAATGCTGCCCGCCATGGCATGGAGCGGCGTTAACCACAATCGGGATCGTTCACTTGCGTGATCAGCTGGATGTTGCTTCTTTGTCTCCGGTTTGGCTGTTTCCGCCTGCTGTTTGACCCATGCCGCAACTGTGCCGTGATTGATCCCCAGATGGCGAGCCGCCTCCCGTAAATTCATACCGCCGTTCACCAGTTCCAGCGCTTGCCGGTGAAACTGTGCATTGTACCCGTGGCGTTTCCCCGGCGAATATTTTGCCCGCAGACCATGCAACGATAGCGCTGGCTGCCCGCTTTCGTCAGGCCTGCTTTATGCTGCCGGGTGGTGCTATGGCACTTCGGACACGTCTCCATGCCCTGATTATAAGCCCACTTTCTTAGCCACGTCTCGCCGGAAAATGGCTCCAAACCATATGTTTTATTTAAATCTATTGAAATTTTTAATCTTTTTGTCAGACAAACCTATCTAATTGACATGTACCCCCTTTCTATAAAGATGGGCTTGGGCTACCTTCCCCATTATTTCCAGATTCCCTTTTCTACGTTGAAAAGCATTGGTAAAAGAGAATAACATGGGAATTCTTCGGCATCAAAAAAGCATCAGATGCTTTTTTAGCGTCTCAGGATCCTGCATTCTCGACACTTTTAGAAGAACAACAAAGCTATCCCTTGGCCTAAGAATGTGTAGAACAGGATCGTTATCTTGAAGTGGCGCTCGATTTTGAGAAGGCCGGTTACAGATAAAAAGCAGAAGCCTGCTGGGCTATGAGCATATTTTCCTAACTTTTGTTCTGTCAAGTTTTTTGGGAAAACGGCTCTAAACCATATGTTTTATTTAAATCTATTGAAATTTTGACTGATTTGTCTATACAATATCCTATTACCTTCCTCGGGGCTAGGGGGCCCTAGAGTAGAACCCAAAACCCAAAAAATCCCTGTCCCCTTGATTCCTGGAAGCCTTCGAGCCTTGCAGCAATGACGATAGACGCACATAACACAGGCCGCTTGCGCAAGGACGGCTCGACTTGTCATGACCGGCTATGTGACCTTGGTCCATTTTTGCTGGGCTTCTTGCAACTTGGGCTTATCTGTTGTGAAATTGAGAAGCACGCTTGCTGAGTTTGCTCATAGGCTCCCTGGATCAGAAATCGGTGTGCCAAGCCCAGTCACAGAAGGGATAAACTACTAATCGGGGTCAATACCGCCAGTGAACAAATCATCGTGGCCGGAAATCGGATTGCACAACGGGAGTGCGCTCACAAAGTTGGATATACGGCTTGCTTGACTGGCACATTTGAAAGTATACATCTCTCCCGCAGCGTTGCTGTTCCCTCTGATTTGCAGGATGGCCCGCCATCCTGCAGGATTGCACACGAAACAGGAACGGCGACTCTGACATTTATTTAGACATTTTTAGCGTGCTTTTCACGGCGTAGCGGTCGCTGTGGTGGCGGGGTTTAGAATATATACTTCATGCCAAGTACATGATCTCCCCTTTAAATGCGTCTTTGTAGTCGTTTGTAAACCCATTGCTGTTGAAGGTTATAATTCCGGTATGGGAAGAGTTTTCGTCTGGCGGTCCAGTCCAAAGATAAGTACAACTGTATGAGTAGGTATTTGTGCCCCCTTCATGCAAAGGTTCCGTGACTCGGAGAACCCCCCATATACCAAACCGTCCGTTGAAAAAATTATTGTCTTGGTCTCTGTTCGTTGAGGCACCTGTATTCTATTACCCGCGTCCCCGTAAACGCAGGTTTCATCGGGAGGAGTTTGACCGGACATTGAATAAGTATGGGTTCCAAAATTCGCACATTCTTCGGGCGTAAGTTTCAGTTGTGCGCATTCAGCTCCGTGTGATATTGTTATATGATTATCAATTATCATTCCTGCTTGGGTGATTAGGTTTTCATCCAAGTCATGACCGCGTGCCATTTATGACACACTACCACATTGCTTTGCTCAAGTATTAATACGTAGCCGTCGCCGCATGAATTGGTAATTTGGATAATCGTGGCATTGTCGCCTATTTTTACCGGCGTTTCATTACCCGACTTTTGTGAATTAGGTCGCCTTTTGGGGACAACAAGATCATAAATATCCGCAATTGTCATTTGAGTAGCAGAAGGCAGCAAGTAGACGTTAGACTTATGGAAATGTCCTTCGTAGTACTTTTCAGTGCTACCTGATCCCTTGAGCCGTCGCGTTCGGTATGAGTGGATTTGCATCAGGGCTTTGAACATCAGTCGATTGGAGATTTGCGATATCCCCAGGTCGCAATCCATATCCGCAGGTGATTTATAGACCACTTCAGGCGTAGGTGTAATAAAGGTTGTAGGAGTCGCTGTATATGCGACTGGCGTTGGCAGGATAAAATAAGTCAAGCAATTTTGATACGATAGGTGTACCCAAACCGACACATGCAATGACTGCACATGTTCCCCCGACAAGCGCCACTATTAACATGACTTTTTGAGAATTTGTTAGGCTTGCGAAGAAGGTCTTCTTCATAAAAACCCGACATATTTTCTGGCGATCTTACTACCAGTCAAGTTGCAGTATACCATACCAAAAATCCAAGCTTGTTTGCATATTTTAGGCTGTTTGTATGGCTTGCAGTGCACGAGGGCGAAGCCTGTCCGAAGTGAAGGGACAGCTGAGTGCAGCATAGTAATGCCGAAGCGTGAAGTGATTTGACGAATAGAAGGAACGGAGGCAGGCCGGAGCGTGTGCTTTTTGTCTTGAGCGAGGGTCGCCGTAGGGATTTGATACCGATCTAATTTAGACTCCTTTGACTATGATGTGCGATTTTCTTCCTGTTTACCAATCAGGATAACACCACTTCCCTGTATACATCCAAAACCAAAAAAATCCCTGCGGATTGGTTAGCGGGTATTAGATGTGGAGTGCATTCCCAAAATGAACATAGGGGGTGCGATCACAATTGAATAGCCTGCCAGGTGCCGCTCTGCGGAGGTATCCCCTCCTGCATCGCCCTGGCTTGTGAGCTCCGGTCAGCCCTTGCCCGTTGCTCACAGAGGCAAGTGTAGAACTGTAGAAGTGTAGAAGCAAGGGCACCAACCCACCGATATTTCGGTGGGATTTTTTGTTTTAAGGCCAAGGAGGCCAATATGAATACCAAATCAACGTTCGTGAGCTATCTGTGGCTGCTGGGGCTGATTGCCTCAGCGATCGTTGCGATGTCACCCTTGATTGCGCTGGGTGCCAACCAGATCAATTTCACGGTGGTGCCCGCACTCAAGGCGGTTTGCGTGCCGTGTTCGGACACTAGCCATGGACAAGATTCAGATCTTGACCACTTGTCGTGCGTGTGGAGGCCAAGCCTATTTGCCCACAAACGAAGTGATGACAAGCGCAGATGGAAGGGAGTACATCCGCCATGTTCCTTGCACGGCTTGCGCAGGCGCGGCAAGGAAACACGCTGGATCGACCTGCGTGACTTCGTACGAATGCTGAATGCCATTGCTATGGAAGATGGCAATCCCAGAGCCAACTCTGATTTCGGGTTGGCTCTTTTTGATTCTAAACAAAAGGAGAATATCAAATGAATTACAGAACCCATTACTCAAAACCGAAGTGGCATATGCAGAAGCTCCGGCTTGTGGAACATCAGCTATATCACCCAGGATGGATTTGTCTGCCGGATTACTCTGAGGGGTGAGACCGGCAAGGACTTGCTGGATAAGGCCAGTGTGGCATTGGCCTACTTGATGGAGCATGGTTTTCAACCGGAGCACAATAACCGCAAGGATACCAAAGAGTGCCCGATTCATCATTGCGAGATGATCAAATACGAGAAGGGTGGCCATAGTTGGTTCGGCCACAGGCTGATGATGGCAGTTGGTGCCGTGGCGTAAAGAAGTAGGTGCCCATATGATCCCCGACTATTCTGTTCACATCAACTATTCGCCCTGCCTCCATCGGCACATTGTTCCGGTCACCACAGGCAGTATGCACTTCAGCGAAGGCGAAGTGTCGGACAACATCCATGAATACTTGTTGTGTTTGGATTGCATGGAATATCTCAGCGAAGCTGAGATCCGCTCACGGTGGAATGGAGATTCAACCAGGAGGATTGCCATGTTGACTTCTGATCCAACTCCTGTTGTACCCGTCATTGATAAAAGCCAAGCAGTCCATCGCAAGGCTGGGCCGAAACGAGACAAAGTTGAGCAGACGCTGTCACAGATTCGTGCTCTGCATGAAGTATTGAATTCACAGCTCTATGCCTATCCAACGGAAAGGCCACAGATCAACAGTCCTGCTGATGCAGCCAATCTATTGACCCCCTTCATCGGTAACCTGGATCACGAAGAATTATGGGTTGCTGATCTTGATACCCGTAATCGGGTGAAGAGCTTGGTCGTGGTCTACAAAGGGAGCGTCAATTCAAGTCAAGTGCGTGTCGGTGAAGTGTTCCGGCAGGCCGTGGCAGAGAATTCACCGGCGATCCTGACTGGCACACAACCATCCGTCGTCCGATCCGACTCCCGAGTCCGGATGATGTGGCTGTGACCCGAGCCATCGTGCAGGCTGGAAAGCTCTTGGATATAGATGTGTTGGATCACATCATAGTTTGCGCAGAGAAATATGTTTCTCTCAAAGAGAGAGGTCTCGGCTTCAGCTGATTTTCTCATCTGATGAGAATTGGCTGTAACGCTCCCCGGAGATTACGAAGAAGAATGACAAGCGTTTCGCATCTGATGCGAAGCCACCCAATGCCGGAGCCTGAAATCCATTCGGAGATCAGGCTCCGGTCCTTCAAGTTTAAGGAGATAACCATGAATACCAAAACGAATTACCAAACATTGATTGCACAGATCAATCAACAAGTTGAAGAGCTGGCTCAAGCGACCGATGCGGCACGAATGAGTGAAGACATGGTGCGGTATCTGGATGCCTTTTCAAGTTTCATCGGTACAGTTGTTCAACAACATGGCTGATATTGATGCACCGCGCCAGATGCAACGATGTAGCCGGCTTCATGCTTGGAATTCCTACAGCCGTTTGTCAAGCGAGGCGAAGCTCGGCATTCCGATCCTGGCTCCGCTTTGGGTGAAGCAGGAGGCGGAAGAAACGGACGAGAATAAGCTAGCCTTACGTGGCTTTAAGATTGTGTATTCTTCGACATTTCCCAGACTGATGGCGAGCCACTCCCCGAACCGCCAGATTGGAAGAAGCCCGAAAACAATCTCCTGTTGAATGAACGCTTGGAAGCCTTTGCTCAGGCACATGGCATAGAAACGCATCTGATGAGGCTGAATGGTCCTCAAGGCATATCAAAAGGTGGAGTTATTGAGATCGATGTCACGGCAGGTTCTTCTACCCGGGTGCATGAGCTGGCCCATGAGATCATGCTACACCACGACTTTGAGTTATCAGCCAGCATCAAAGAAGTTGAGGCCGAGGCGACTGCCTATGTGGTATGTCGGCACTTTGGGTTGCAGTCCAAGAATACTCCGAACTATCTGGCTATGCATGCAGCCGCTGAAGCTATCCTGGAGCATCTGGAGCGCATTCGAATCGCAGCGATGGAGATCATTCAATATATAGAGCAATCGCTGGTTGCATTTTCTCCTATGCGGAGACAGGCAGCCGAAGTAACAGGCAGGCACTTTATGCTTAGCAACATGCGCTATTGGAAAAAGCGGAAAGGATATCCGCCAACCAAGCCAACAATCGAACCGCTCCAGCAACAACCGGGTCGCCCACCGAGAGCAATCCTTCTTGAACCATCACGGTAGCGACGGGACCCCGACCAATCTCGAGATTCGCCTCAAGCACGGTGCCAGTGGCGCGTCCACTGGGTCGCGCGACTAGCTCACCAATCTCAGCGACGAGCAGCACCTGTTCGAGCAATTCGTCGATACCCGTTCCTTGAAGTGCGGAGATCTCGACGACGATGGTGTCCCCGCCCCACTTCTCAGGGACGAGACCGTATTCACTGATCTGTTGAAGGACTCGGTCAGGGTTGGCGTCGGCCTTATCCATTTTGTTCACCGCCACAATGAGCGGGACACCAGCGGCCTTGGCGTGGTTGATGGCCTCGACCGTTTGGGGCATGACGCCGTCGTCGGCGGCAACAACCAGAATCACAATGTCAGTGACTTTGGCGCCTCGTGCGCGCATCGCGGTGAATGCCTCGTGACCCGGGGTGTCAAGGAACGCAATCGGCTTGCCCTTCCACATCACCTGATAGGCACCGATGTGTTGGGTGATGCCTCCGGCTTCACCGGCGACCACATTGGTTTTGCGGATTTTGTCGAGGAGAAGAGTCTTTCCGTGGTCGACGTGACCCATCACGGTCACCACCGGTGGGCGAGCGACCGCGGCGATGTCATCGTCATGGTCGTCCTCGTCGAAGAACTTCGCGAGTAGTGCGGCCTCTTGCTGTTCACCGGGATCGACCAATCGAACTACCGCTCCGACTTCGGCGGCGTAAAGCTCGATCATGTCATCGGTCAAACCCTGGACGGCGGTGACGATTTCTCCTTGAAGGAAGAGAAAGCGGATGATGTCCGCCGCACTCCGATTCAATTTGGGTCCGACGTCTTTGGCTGTTGAGCCGCGTTCGACAATGATCTCACCCTCAGGAACGGGAGCACTGCTCGGCTGCCACGTGGTCATCTGTGTTGGCTCAAGCTCTTCGACGTTTCGACGCCGACGACGGGTCGTCTTGCGCTGGGAACCACGCGGACCTCCGCCGCCTCGACCCGAGGGAGCACCTCTTCCAGGACCAGCTGGAGCACCAGTCGGACTGGCCCCCGTGCGAGGTCCGCCGAATCCACTCGAGGGACCGCCGGGCCGCGAAGGCGCACCAGTACGAGGCGCACTCGAAGACGGTCGCGCGCTCATTGGTCGCGATCCACTCGCCCCCGGCGCACGACTCGAGCTGGCACCCGGCATTGGTCGGCGAGCTCCAGGAGGCGGCGGGATAGGACGACCGCTCGATGAAAGCGGCCGACCCGGCGGCGGCGGGATGGGACGACCCGAAGAACTCAAAGGTGGACGCGACGAGGCACCCGCGTCGCCGTCAGAACCGGCTCCTCGTTGCGTTGGGCGAATGGTAGTGGGACCGTCCGGTGACGCGCTACGAGTCGGCGCGGGCTTGGGCGCAGCCGCCCGAGAACGAACGACTTTTGGTGCTTCGGGAGCCGAAGCCGGATTCGACATTCGCGCTGGTTCGCTAATCGGAGTTTCGCGAACCGGTGCTTGGACTTCAGCTCGTGCGGTGCGCGGCGACGCTTCGCTCGGCGTGGCGACCGACTCGGGAGCGCTCGAGGATGTTGCCGAGGCTTTGGTTGCCTTGGTTGCCTTGGTGGCCTTGGTTGCCTTGGTGGCCTTTACTGCCTCTTCGGGCTGGATGTCTCGACGAAGTCCATCGGCATCGGCCCGACGACGAATTCGATCAGCTTGCGCGTCCTCGATGGACGCAGACGGGCTCGAGGCGCCGATGCCCAGTTTCTGGGCGAGCGCGAGCAACTCCTTGCTCGTCATCCCGAGCTCTTTGGAGAGCTCGTGTACCCGAATCTTCTTTTGCGCCAAAACATTCCCTTGCTTTGTGTGTCCGCATCAATGCGAACACAGTTACGTATTCTTTCACAACTCGGGCCATTTACTGGCCCGTCCCATCGATTGCAACGCCGTTACTTGGCTCTCACTCACGGTCCGAAGCAACGCGCGAGAAACCTGGTTCACGTGCAAACCGTCCACACATTTTCTGCTCGCACAAAACCACACTCCTCTTCCGTCACCTCGACCGACATACCACTGCCCATCATCACCTACACCCGCTCGAATCATCGTCACGTCCTCTCGACGTTGACGACACACAACACAGGTGCGAACCGGCGCTATGCCTCGTCCTCCGAAACTGGCACCGACTCGAGCTCCACAACTTCTATGACCTTTTCAAGATCGCCTGCGGCATCAGTGACCTCGATCTGTTCGAGGACCTCCATGCCGCCATCATCGGCCTCGACCACGGTGACTTTCTCGTCAACGACGACGTCACCCTCGGTCCAAACCTCCTCGACGACTTCTTGCTCTTCGCCTTCGTTCTCCGAACGAATGTCGATTCGCCATCCGGTGAGACGCGCGGCCAGACGGGCATTCTGGCCTTCTTTGCCAATGGCCAGCGAGAGTTGCTGGTCATGCACGATCACTGTCGCGATGCCCTCTTCTTCGTTCAGTTGCACCTCTCGAACCCGCGCCGGCTGCAGAGCCGCTTGGATGAACTCGACCGGATCGTCGCTGTACGGTACGACATCAATGCGTTCGCTTCTCAGTTCATTGGTGATGTTTCGAACCCTGCTACCACGTGCACCAACGCAAGCTCCCACCGGATCGACCATCGTGTCATTCGACGCAACGGCAATCTTGGAGCGGTGACCTGGTTCACGTGCGAGGGCCTTGATCTCGACGATTCCGTTGGCTATTTCGGGAACTTCGATCTCGAACAGCTTGGCCACGAGCGCGGGGTGCGTGCGACTAACGACGATTTGTGGACCCTTGTTCGTCTTTCGAACTTCGACGATGTAGACCTTGATACGCGCACCGTGTTCGTAGCGTTCAAAGGCAATCTGCTCAGCCTGCGGAAGAAGCGCCTCAACTCTACCGAGGTCCAACAGCGTGTATCGATTGTCGTTTTGTTGCACCGTTCCCGAAACAATGTCGCCTTCGCGATTCGCGAACTCTTCGTACATCTGGCGACGTTGAATGTCGCGAATGAGTTGCATCAGAACTTGCTTCGCCGTCTGAGCGGCGATCCGCCCAAAATCTTCCGGTGTCGCATCCCACTCACGCGTGACGTTGCCTTCCAAGTCGAGTTCCAGTCCCCACACTTTGATCTCGCCGGTCTCGGGATTGATCTCAACTTCGGCGTCTTCGGCTGAGTCGGGTCGTCGTTTGTATGCGGCGAGTAATGCGTTCGCCAACGCGATCAACAATTCGCCTTCGTCAATGTTCTGGTCACGGGCAATCTGTCCGAGGGCTTCAAGAAATTCGAAATTCGCCATGTCTAGCCTTTCTTGCTCGTCGAAGAGCTCGCCTTCGCGCGTGACGTGGTGGGCTTTGCTTGGCCCCCCCAAGCGAAAACAGTTCGTGCTCGTTCAACGGCGTCCATCGCCACGCGTTGTTGACCGAGTTGTTCGTCGTTAATGGTCAAAGAGTTCTCACTCACCTCAAGTAACGTCCCTTCGAGGCGACGCGTGGCCTCGCCGTCTCTGCGTTCACGCAAGGTCACGACCTCGCCCACTGCCGAAACGAAATGGTCAGGTGTCCTCAGGCGTCGCTCCAAACCCGGACTCGACACGTCAAGGGTGAAACGCCCCGGAATTGGATCGTTGGCATCCAGCCATTCAGAGATCACTCGATTGGCCTTGGTCAGGGTCTCCAGGTCAACGCCTCCCTCTTTGGTGACCACCACGCTGAGGGTGCCGCGCTCAAGTTCCACGTCGTAGAG
Source organism: uncultured Acidimicrobiaceae bacterium (assembly GCA_963834545.1). GTDB lineage: Bacteria > Actinomycetota > Acidimicrobiia > Acidimicrobiales > RAAP-2 > RAAP-2. The sequence goes on from CAWICL010000061.1 coordinate 10,603, forward strand.
CGAGAGGCCAAGATCGAATAGCAACGAGCGGAGCGGTGTCTCAAAATCCATGGCCATCACGCTCCTCTCTATGTCCCAAAGACGCCAGACAATGAGAAAGCGCGGGCCCGAGGCCCGCGCTTAAACGAGTCCAAACGTCCTTTGCGGACTGTCGGGGTCAATTGTAGCAGTTTGTAATCAGAATGACAATCGAGGTGACATCGAAACTCGAAGCGAACGCCTTGATTTCACTGGAAAAGCGGCCGCAATCTAGTACGACTTGGCCACGAGGCACAACAGGTCATTCTCGAGTTCACTGTCAGGAATCGAACCATCAGCACGCTGCAAACAGCGAATGGTTAGGGCTTCATTGTTGAGTTCGGCTTCCTCACTCGGTCCCACCAAGTCCCACGACAATCGGGCAAAGCCGGTCTGGGCAACTTCGATGGCCTCAACCACCGAGGCAACATCGAGGGTATTAACGTCGCGCCAGTCGAGCGCGCGCTGATAGAGCGCACCTTGAATCCTCGCGAGCACGTCGCTCATCGAGTCCACCAGAGCCTCGGGTGTCATTGTCTGTTTCTCGTTATTGTCGCGCCGCGACACGGTCACGAGACCTTCTTTTAAGTCGCGCGGTCCGACCTCGACGCGCACGGGTACTCCCTTGATCTCCCAGTCAGTCACCCGACGTCCGAACGTTCCTCGAGCGTGGTCCGACGAGAGAACGCACACCCACTGATTCGAGACGCTGGTGAATCTTCTCGCACGCTTCGTTAACTTCTGGTTCGTCTCGCACCGCAATCACGACGACTTGATACGGCGCCACTTCGGGCGGGAGGATCAAACCGTTGTCGTCACCGTGGGCCATGATCAAACCACCCACCAAACGTGTCGAAGCGCCCCACGAGGTCGTGTAACAGAGCTCGCTCTGGCCCTCTTCGCTCTGGTACACGATGTTGAAAGCGCGTGCGAAATTTTGACCAAGCTCGTGACTCGTCGCCATCTGCAGCGCCTTGCCGTCTCGCATCATTCCTTCACAGGTCATCGTGTTGAGCGCACCCGCAAATCGTTCTCGCGGAGGCTTAATGCCGAGATAAGTTGGCACGCCCAGAACGTTGTTCAAGAAATCGTTGTACACCTCAAGATGGATCCGCTTCGCGTAGGCGTTGGCGTCGTCGTGTGAGACGTGTGCCGTGTGACCCTCTTGCCACAAGAACTCTGAAGAACGAAGAAACAATCGCGGACGTAATTCCCAGCGCACCACGTTGGCCCACTGGTTCAACAAGAGTGGTAAGTCGCGATAGCTCTGAATCCACTTGGCCATGAATTCGCCGATGACCGTCTCGCTGGTCGGACGCACCACGACCGGTTCGGCGAGTTTCTCACCTCCGGCGTGGGTGACGACGGCCAACTCGGGACTGAATCCCTGGACGTGTTCAGCTTCCTTGGCGAGATAGCTCTCGGGAATGAAGAGGGGAAAGTACGCGTTTTGTGCGCCGGCCAGCTTGATGCGAGCGTCGATGGCCGCTTGCATGCGCTCCCAGATCGCGTATCCGTACGGTCGAATCACCATCGTGCCTCGCACGGGACCGTTGTCGGCCATCTCGGCCTTGGCGACCACGTCTTGATACCAGCGTGGAAAGTCTTCTGATTGGGGTGTTAGCACGCCCTGTGAAGCCACGATTTTCCTTTTCGATTCGTGGCGCCAGCCTAGCCAAGGCCCGACTCAGTGCCCGGAGCGATGACGGATTCTTTCGATCCGTGCGTTCGCGTCGTTGGCATCGAGGCCCTTGGCATCGAGCAGCAGCGCGCGGTCTGCTTGGGCTTCAGCTTCGGCACCGGCATCCTTCTTCGCCAGACGCGCCTCGACTCCTTCGGCTGCGATCTTCTTCGCCTCGTCCACGAGTGCCTCGACCATCTCGTCTTCAGGAACGACGCGAATGATCTGACCTCGAATAAGAGGCCACCCCGGCTTCTTGCCCGCCGCAATTCCCGCAGCCCGGGTGTCGCGCTTCGCCCGGTCCGTTCACGACACAGCCCATAACAGCTGACATGAATGGGTATGTTGAGCTCGCCCAATGAATGCTCGGGCTTCGTTAGCGGACCTTGATCACGTCGACCTCAGCTCGTCCACAACTAGGACACGCGATCAAATCGAGGGCCTTGTGCTCGCGAGAAGCCCAACGCTTCAAGAAGCGGCGACCAGCGCGCGCCTCTTCGACCGGATCGGCGGTGAGCGAATAGCGCAGCGTGTCGCCAATTCCTTCAGCGAGCAGCGTCGCTATTCCTGCGGTCCCCTTCAATAGTCCTCCCTGGTAAGGGCCCCGCTTCGGTGACACCGAGGTGGAGTGGGTGTCGACAGAAGGTCTCTGGACGCCAGCCGGTACGCGGCGATCATGGTGGCGACCGACGAGGCCTTCACAGAAATCTTCACGTCGTGAAAGTCAACCTCCTCGAAGTACGCCAATTCGAGTCGAGCCCATTCGACCAGCGCTTCGGGCGTGGCGCCTCCGAATTCGCATAGATGTCAGGATGCAGGCTGCCCGCGTTCACACCAATGCGAATCGGTACCCCCCGGTCCTTGGCCTCGGAGGCCACGAGTTTGATCTCCTCGGGCTTTCGAAGGTTTCCGGGATCAGAACGAAGTCCCCTACACCCCGGCTTCGAGTGCGGCGAGCGCCATCTCAACGTGGAAGTGAATGTCGGCAACGATGGGTACGGGCGAGCGCGGCACGATTGGGCAGGGCCAAGATCGGCCGCCGCCTGCTCGTTACACGTACAACGCACGATGTCGGCACCGTTGGCGGCGAGACGTAGATCTGTTGGAGCGTTCCTTCCACGTGGGCAGTTTAGGTCGTGGTCATCGACTGCACTGAAATGGGCGCGTCACCACCTACCTTTACCGAGCCCACCGATATCTGACGGGTGCGGCGGCGAGGGCTGAGCGGGTTGCAGTGACGTCCACCCCACCATTCTCGCCGTGTTCGCTGACCTCTTCGGGCGGCTCGCTAAGAAGGGGTTCGCGATGGGATGCACGATATCGAGATACAGCGTGCTCACAAAGAGCACGAGAAGCACGGTCATAAACATGTAGATAAATGGCGCAAGGAGATTGACGTTGGCGTGATAGCGGGCGCCGCGTCGACTTCAAGCCGCTCGTAGGTGGCTATTGCCACGTAACCACCATCCAACGGCAACATCGGCAACATATTGAGAATCCCGACAAAGATGTTGACGATCATCAGGATTTCGAGCAAGATCGCGGGTCCCGAGGCTGCACCCTGGACCGCGAATCGTACGACTCCGACAATGGATTGGGGGCGATTCAACTGATTTGTCTTGTTCTCGGCGGCCTTGGCCGACGCCACCTGATGAAAGAGACTCGAAAACTCCCCGGGCGAAAATACGTGGATGATTTGATGAACCCCGAGAGCGATGGTGGAACCAACCAGGTGCGCGGAATCAGGAATCGCGGCGTACCACGACTTGCGCACCGTGAGCTCTTGCAGCGCCACGCCAATGTAACCATTCTTCGGGCTTAACTTCTCGCCCCTAGTCTTAATCGACGCACCCGCCACTGGAGTCACGTGCAAGGTCAGTGTCGTACCGTGAACGCAACACCGTCATCGTCAAGGTTTGACCCGCATGGCCGCGAACTTGATCAACGAGTTCATTGGCACTCGTAATGGGCTGGTGATCGATTGATTCCATTTGATCGCCAACTTTAATTCCCGGCGATTTGGGCGGCGTTTTGTACTCGACCTTGCTCAATGAACGAACGACGCCACGCCAATCGCATTTGATGAGTACGTACCAACGAACGCAAGTGAAGCGTACGCCAGGACCAACGCCATCAAGACGTGCATCAAGGATCCCGCCGAGGCGAAAAGCACCTTGCGTGGGTACGTCGCCGAACGATAGGTCCTTCGCTCTTCTTCGGGGGAAGCGAATCGCCCCAGGTCATTCCGGGAACTTTCACGTACCCACCGAACAACAACGCACGAACCCCGTAACGGGTCTCACTGCGCGTCGTCGACCAGATAACCGGACCGAAGCCGACGAAGAAGTCGGTGACTTTCATACCGGCACGCTTCGCCGTGATGTAGTGACCGAATTCGTGGAGCATCACGATGACGAAAATCGAACCAATCACTACTGGCAGTGCCCAGCCACCCAACAAAGTGAGGATGACAATCAACCCCGCCACGCCCAGCAGAAAGACGACGAGAGAACGAATTTCTGACGTTGAACGATCTTCCATCAAGCAGTGACCATACCGTGCGCGAGACGCCGTGCGGTCGCGTCATTTTCGTACAGTTCCTCGAGTGAGTCGAGCTTCGTTGGCTCGTACTGTTCCAAAACTTCCGCTACGAGTGGCACGATTCGGTGCCACGCGAGTTGGTCGTTCAAGAATGCCTCCACCGCGATTTCGTTGGCGGCCGATAACCACGCGGGCGCGGCGCCTCCGAGTGAAGCCGCCTCGTACGCGAGGTCGAGCGCTGGAAACGCCTCACGATCGGGAGCCTCGAAATCGAGGTGGAAACTCTGGGAGAAATCCATTTGACCCCAACCGTGGCTGAGTCTTAACGGAGCTCCGAGGCAGTACGCAATGGGAAGTCGCATGTCGGGAAGAGAGAGTTGCGCCAATACCGAACCGTCAACGTATTCGACCATCGAATGCACGATTGACTGAGGATGTACGACGACGTTCACCCGCTCGACCTCAATGGCGAAGAGCGCCGATGCTTCGAGGACCTCGAGACCCTTGTTCATTAACGTCGAAGAGTCAATCGTGATCTTGGGACCCATTGTCCACGTCGGATGCTGGAGTGCATCCTGGCGCGTCACGTGCTCAAGTTGTTCCTTGGACATCCCACGGAACGGTCCACCTGATGCCGGTCAGGTGGATCATCCGCACGTCGCGGTGGAAGGGATCAGTCGAGCCAGCGAGGCACTGGTGAATCGCACAATGTTCTGAGTCAATCGGGAGAATGGTGGCGCCAGACGTTGAGCGAACTCGTTGGACGAGCGGCGCCGCGGCGATCAACGATTCCTTATTCGCGAGTGCGAGACGCTTGCCCGCCGAAAGCGCCCGCAACGTGATTGGAAGTCCCGCAAAACCAACGACCGCATTCACCACCACGTCAGCGCTCTCGGCGAGCTCACCCAAACCGAGCGAACCCACCACGATGTTGGCGTCTCGACCGAGGAGCCCTCGAAATTCATCGCGGTCTCGGTCACTCACCACGCCGATGTTGGCGACGTTGAATTCTTTGGCGATGGCGCACAGCTCGGCGAGCCGTTGTCCTCCTGATATCGACACCAGTTCAAAGGCGTCGCCGTGCTCGCGCAACACGTCAAGGGTCTGGGTTCCGATCGAACCCGTAGCACCGAGCAGCGCGACACGAGGACGCGATTCAGACATCGCTAGCCGAGTTTGAGGAAGTGAGCGAGGTAATAGGTCGTAGGCAAGACGAACAAGAGTCCGTCAATTCGGTCCAACAGTCCTCCGTGGCCGGGCAGGAGCGTTCCGAGATCCTTCACTCCAAGAGTTCGTTTCACCATGGACTCGAAGAGGTCGCCCAAGGGCGCCACAATGCAAACGGCGAGTGCGAACGCGAGCGCGCGCTTATCGGTCCACGGGCTGATATGGGGCAAGATCAAAATCGCCACCGTGAAGGTCAGCAGTGCCCCACCCAAGGAGCCTTCGATTGTCTTGTTGGGTGACAGCGCCTTGTTGAGTGGGTGACGCCCGAGCCACTTGCCAATGAACAGCGCACCCGAGTCATTGGCGACCGTCAAGATGATGACACCCACCAGGTACGCCAGTCCGTGCTTATCAACAAAGGTATTGGGTGAGATCAAAGAGGAGCGCGTACGAACCGAGCACTCCCACCCACGCGAAGACGAAAATCGTTGCGCCGATCCCGTCGAGCACGTCGATCTTGGCGTCGGCGCTGAGGTACCACACGAAACCGAAAATCAACAACAACACGCTCACCGCGCCGATCGCACCGGTGCCCTTGTTGTACACCGCGACCCCCAGGGTCAAAACGGCGACGATGCCCAGGATCGTCGCGGGGTGAGCGCCCACCTCGCGGAAACCCGCGTACGCTTCTCCCGCCGCGAAGCCAAGAACCGCGAGGACCATCACCGCGACCGGAAGGGTTCCCGCGGCGAACACCCCAAAAACGACCGCCGCCAAGACAATGCCCGTAAAGGTGGCGAGCGTCACGCTTCGCTGCGTGCTCTGACGCACCGCTCGTCCCGCCAAGGGATCGACGCTTACGTTTCGGCGGGCCCGCTCGGCACGCTTCGGCTCGGGTCGCGGCGTCTCGTCAAGAATCTTCTCCGCGGGCAACTCCACCTCGTTCAAGGTGAACTCCCAAGGGCGCGAGTCATCCTCTTTCGCCTCGCTCGCCAGAATTGAAGCATCGAACTGCTCTTCGTGAGCGACCCAGTCCGCTTCTCCCTCACGCCACGCCGGAGCGGGAATTGCCGACCAGGGATCATCGCGATCGGCCGCCTCGCGCGCCACGACGATTGGCACTTGACCGGTGGGTGCATCAGTCCAGTGCGGTAACAATGTCGTGGGGTCCACCGGAGCCACGTCGCGCGCCACGTCGACGGCCTTTTCGGCGCCGGTAATCGTGACGCGCGAATCCGTTCGACTCACCACGGGCATCTCACCGGTCGGATCGCCCTGCACGCCAGATTTCTTAGACTTCAAGAAGTTCCTGTTCCTTATGAGCGAGCAGTGCATCCACCGCCGCAACCTCGTCTTGGGTCATCTTGTCCAAGACCTTCTCGAAATGCTCGAGTTCGTCGCTCGACAGACTCTTGTCCTTCTCGAGGTTCTCGAGTTCTTGACGCGCGTGGCGACGAACGCCACGCAAGGCGACCTTGCCCTCTTCGGCTTTGGTCTTGACAATCTTTACGAACGCCTTGCGACGCTCTTCGGTGAGTGCGGGAAAGGCGAGACGGATCACTTGCCCGTCGTTCGAGGGCGTGAGACCCAAATCCGCGTTGCCAATCGCCTTTTCGATCGAGCGCCATCGCACCTTTGTCAAAAGGTGACACCACCAAGAGCCGAGGTTCGGGTACCGAGAAGTTCGCCAGGCTCTTCAAAGCGGTCTCGGTGCCGTAATAGTCGACCATCAGGTTCTCGATGAGCGCCGATGAAGCCCGCCCCGTGCGGACCGTCGCGAATTCGGCCTTCACGTGTTCGAGGGCACGGTTCATGCGCTCACGCGTGTCGTCAATCACGAGATTTACGAGTTCGTTGTCCATTACTTCACCAGCGTACCGACGGCGACACCGTCGAGCGCGCGACCGAGGTTTCCTTCGGCCATCAGGTCGAAAACGCGAAGTGGTAGATGGTTGTCCTTACAGAACGTGATCGCAGTCATGTCCATCACGCGCAAATCCCGCGCGATCACTTCGTCAAAGGAGATTTCGTCGAATTTGGTGGCCGCCGGGTTCGTTCGCGGGTCCTGGGTGTACACGCCATCGACCCCACCGTGGGTGCCCTTCAGCACGATGTCGGCCTCAATCTCTGCGGCACGCTGGGCGGCCGGCGTGTCGGTCGTGAAATAAGGATTGCCCATGCCGGCGGCGAAGATCACCACACGACCTTTCTCGAGGTGGCGCACGGCGCGACGTCGAATGTACGGCTCGGCGACCTGGTCCATCCCAATCGCTGACATCACGCGAGTCGCCCTCCCGTGCGACTCGATGGCGTCTTGGAGTGCGAGGGCATTGATGACCGTTCCGAGCATACCCATGAGGTCAGAATTCGCTCGGTTCATCCCCGCCATCGCACCAGTCGCGCCGCGCCAGATGTTGCCGCCACCGACGACAACGGCGAGTTCTATTCCCCCACGCTGCATAGCGCTCGCAATTTCGCGAGCCAAGAAATCCACAGTCGACGCATCAATGGTCTCATCGCTCGCGGCAGAAGCGAGTGCTTCGCCCGAAAGCTTCAGGACCACTCGGCGCACGTCGTACCTAGCCGCCCACGACCACTTGAGCGAACGAGGTAATCGTGGCGCCGTTGAGGAACTGCTGGATTGACTGCTTCTCGTCTTTCACGTAGGGCTGTTCGAGGAGCACCCGCTCTTTGAACCAGCCGTTCAAACGACCTTCGATGATCTTGGGTAGTGCCGCCTCGGGCTTTCCTTCGTTGCGAGAAATCTCCTCGACGGTCTTTCGTTCAGCGTCAACTGTCACCAACCGGGTACGTCTTCTCTCAAAGATACAGAGGTTTGGCAAAGGCGATGTGCACCGCGATCTCGTGAGCGATTTCTTCGTTCGCACCCTTTACCACCACCGCCACGGCGTTGACGCCGCGACCGGACTGCTGGTGGATGAGTGTCTCGACGACTTCACCCTCGCCCGCCTCGAGACGCACCACGCGTCCAATTGAAATATTCTCCTTCAGCGTCGTCAGCATCTTCTCGAGCTGTTCTTGGAACTGGGCGGTGGCGCCTTCACCTTCGGCACAGACACGTGCGGCGATTTCATCGACCAGACTGACGAACTCTTCAGACTTCGCGACGAAGTCGGTTTCACACCGCATTTCGACGATGGCGGCGACGTTGGCGTTTCGCACGACCGCGACGGCACCTTCGCCCGCCTCTCGCTCGGCCCTCTTGGCCGCTGAAGCGAGTCCTTGGACGCGAAGCCACTGGGTGGCTGCCTGCATATCGCCGTCACTGGCTTCGAGTGCCTTTTTGGCGTCCATCATTCCTACCCCGGTCGACTGGCGCAGGGTTTGTACGTCTTTGGCGGTGATACTCACCTTGATCTCCTCTTTACTACTGGTACGAACTAATTACAGGGCTGCGGACTCACTCGCGGCAAGAGCTGCTTCGGCGTCGGGCATCTCGTCAACGACCGGCGCCGTGACACTTTCAACGGGAGTGGAAGCTGTTGCAGCGGGCGTCGACGACACGCTCTCGACGGGTGCGGCAGCGCCAGTATCTACTTTTGGTGGCGCTGAACTCACGGCGCTGGCGTTCTTGGTGACGACTGGCCGGTTCGCTCGGATGAAGCGACCCTCGCTGACTGCGTCGGCGATCAATCGGCACAGCAGCGCACCCGAACGGATGGCGTCGTCGTTGCCCGGTATCACGTAGTCAATGACGTCAGGATCGCAGTTGGTATCCACGACCGCCACCACGGGAAGTCCGAGCTTGCGAGCTTCGGTAACCGCGATGTGTTCCTTTTTGGTGTCGATCACGAAGATCGCGTCGGGGACGCGGTCGAGGTTCGCAATACCGCTCAGGTTGCGGTCCAGCTTCTCAAGTTCTCGACTGTGACGAAGGGCTTCGCGCTTGGGCATGTTTTCAAAGTCACCGGCGCGCTGCATTCCTCGAAGTTCAACCATTCGCTTCACGCGTCCGGCGACAGTTGCGAAGTTGGTCAGCATGCCACCGAGCCAGCGCTGGTTCACGAAAGGCATGCCACAGGCTTGGGCGTAGTCCGCGATGGGTCCCTGGGTCTGCTTTTTGGTGCCGACGAACAAGATGATGCCGCCCTCAGCGACGAGGTCACGTACGTAGGCGTAACTCTGCTCAATACCTGCGAGGGTCTTTCGAAGGTCAATCAAGTAAATGCCGTTGCGTTCACCCAGGATGAAACGACGCATCTTGGGATTCCAACGTCGGGTCTGGTGCCCGAAGTGCACGCCCGAATCCAATAATTCCTGCAAAGTGACGAGTGCCACGAATGTCCTTTCGTTCGGTTGCTCGGACCCCGTGGAGCGCCCGAGGGCGACCGTACGAAACCACGGGGACATATCTCATGCTCACCCGTTGTGGGAGAGCCAAACCATGATAGTCGCTTCGCGCGATCAGCCTCGAGGTGGGTCTCGCGGTGCACTTTTTGTAGACGCGACTTGGAGACGTGGGTATAGATCTGGTCGTGGTGAGACTTTCGTGCCCTAACAATTCCTGGACGACGCGCAAATCCGTTCCCCCTTCGAGCAAGTGCGTGGCGTACGTGTGGCGCAGGGCGTGGGGATGGATGTGCCCGCGCGAGACGCGGTTGTCGAGGATCCGGCGCACGTCACGCGTGCCGAGTCGGCTGTCCGCGACGATTGAAGAACAGCGCCTCGGGGGGGCGAGTCGACGTTCATGACGTCTCTCTCTCGCGTCTTCGATCCGCGCTCGCAACGCGTCGAGTCCCTGGCGGTGAAGCGGCAACGAACGTTCCTTGCGTCCCTTGCCGAGAACCCGGAGAAGGCCTCGACGAAAGTCGACGCTCGAGGTTGAGCCCGCACAGTTCGCTCACGCGAATTCCCGCGCCATACAGGACTTCTGCCACCGACGGTCGAGGGTTGCCCATTCGTCGTCGCCCCAGTCCTCGTCGAGCAGCACGTCGAGTTGTTCGCGCACCACGATCTCGGGGAAGTCGACTCTTCGCTCCGGGAGCCGACAAGCGCTGAGCGGGACTCTCGCGAAGTTCTCGCGCTCGACGAGCCACGAGAAATAGCTTCGCAACGAAGCACGTCGACGGATGATCGACGTGCGCTGTCGCCCCGGGTGGTCATGTGGGCGAGATACTCGCGCAAGAGTTGGTGCTTTCACGTCCTTCGGGTGGATGAACGGAAACGCGTGGCGGGCCCAGCGCAATGAATGCTTGGAGATCGTTCACGCGTATAGGCACGAATGGTGGCATCTACTTCGATTTTCGACACCGAAGGGTCGCGCAATAGGTCAACGAGGCGCCATGTGGTCGCTTACCCTGCTTCGGTTCGCCGCGGGCGGAATCCACGTACTCAGGCTAGTGACGACAGTGACTCGTGGCGACGAACCTCGGTAGTGTTAGTCAGGACTGCAAAGGAGGGCTCGTGGCGCGAATCTTGATCATTGAAGATGACGACCACATTCGAACCGCCCTGCGGCTGATGTTCGAGGGCGAAGGACTCGAAGTTGACGACGCTCCTACGGGCGAGGTTGGTGTCGCACTCTTTCAGCGCATGGCCTCTGACATCGCCATCGTTGACGTCATGTTGCCCGGCATGTCGGGATTCGAAACCTGTCAACAACTGAGAAACGCGAGTGACATGCCCATCGTCATTGTCTCGGCTCGCGACGAAACCGTCGACGTGGTCCTCGGCCTCGAATCTGGCGCCGACGACTACGTGACCAAGCCGTTCGTCCCCGAAGAATTGCTCGCGCGCGTGAAAGCGCACCTTCGGCGTCGTCCCGACAAAAGCGCCAAGGCGTTCACCCTCGGAGATTTGCAGGTCATTCCTGACGAGGGAGTCGTGCGTCATAATGACGGCACCGAACTGCACCTCACTTCGACGGAGTTTCGGCTCTTGATTGACCTCGCGTCGATGAACGGCAAGGTCCTTTCACGAGAAGATCTCCTCGAGAGAGTCTGGGGTTACGACTACTTTGGCGACAGCCGGCTCGTGGACGTGCACATTCGACGCCTTCGAACCAAGATCGAGCCGGATCCGGCAAATCCCTCCTATCTCGTCACGGTACGAGGCGCCGGATACAAGTTGGTCCTGTAATGCGTCGACGAAGTCTTCGACTTCGCCTCCTCGTGACCTTTGGGCTCGGCGCCTTGCTGCTCAGTTCAATCTTCGCGTCACTCACGTATCTCGGGGTTCGTCACGTGCTCGTCAACAACCAAGAACAAGCCGACCTCAATCAGAGTTACGAGAACGCTGCTCTCATTCGAAGCACGCTCTACACCTCGCCGCCCGAGCTACCGAAACTTCTGAACTCCATTCAAAGCGCGACCCAATCGAACGTCCTGGTCCAGACCCACCACCAATGGCTCTCCAAGAGTTCGAACGCCGCTACCGCTGACGTCTCGAGCGCCATCATCGCGAGCGTCGACGCGGGTCGCGCGACGGACCAATCCATTGACCTCAACAAACAGATCATTTTCGTCGTTGGCGTGCCCGTGCCCGCAGTCGAGACCCAGGTCTATGAAGTCTTCCAATTGAAGAGCCTCGAACACACGCTGCGAATCTTGTTGTTGTACATGGGAATGGGGGCGCTGCTCACGACGCTGATTGGCATGGGTGGGGGAATGTGGGTCACCAGGCGAGCTGTTCGACCTCTCATCGAGGTTTCTGATGCCGCGGCCTTGATCGCCCAGGGGGAACTATCCACGCGACTCGCCATCACCCACGCCGACGAAGAGGTCCAACAACTCACCGAGTCGTTCAACCTCATGGTCTCTCGCCTGGTCGAGCGCTTGGAGCGTGACGCCCGCTTCGCCTCAGACGTAAGCCACGAACTACGCTCACCACTCACCACGCTCGCCACGACCGCATCGGTGCTCCAGCAACATCGTGAGGAGCTCTCACCGGCGGGTCAAGAGAGTCTGAACCTGTTGCTCGCGGACCTCTCGATCTTCCAGGCGCTGGTCGAAGACCTGCTCGAAATGGCGCGAAGTGACGCGGGAGCCGCGCCACTCGTCATCGAGACGGTCAGGTCCGTTGAGTTGGTGCGACAGTCAGTGCGTTCCGCGTCGCGTCGACACGGAATCGATGCCCCGCCCGTCGAGGTCGCCAGTGAAGTTGGCGATCCACTCGTTCGCGTCGACCGCCGTCGTTTCGAGCGCGTCATGACCAACTTGATCGACAACGCTCATCGCTACGCCAATGGCGCCAGCGCGGTTCGCTTGAGCGTGGTGGGTGATCAGTTAGCGGTGAACGTCGATGACGACGGTCCCGGGATCGTCACTGAGGAACGAGAGCAGGTCTTCGAGCGCTTCTTTCGGGGACGTGCGGCCCACGACCGCGGCATCGCACGCGGCACGGGACTGGGACTCGCCCTCGTGCGCGACCACGTGAAGGCCATCGACGGCACGATTGGGATTCTCCAAAGTCCTGAAGGTGGCGCACGCTTTCAGATCCTCTTGCCCATTGTGAAAGAAACCAAATGAGACGTTTGCGGATCATCGTCACCATGTGTTTCGCCGCGGTGCTGCTCTCGAGTTGCACGCTCGTGCCAACGACCGAGTCACCGTCGCTGATCCCCAAGAACCAAGTCCAGTTCGGTTTGCTCGGCAAAACCATTCCCGACACCAACAACGGACGCGTTCGCTTCATCACCCAACCCGTGTACATCGTTGACGCGACTGGTCACCTGGCGCCATCAAGTCGCCTCGTCGCCTCGCCACCCACGCTGGAATCGGTGTTGCGTGAGCTGCTCTTGGGTCCCACCTTGATCGAAACTTCCGCCGGCTACACCAGTGAGCTTCCCAAGGATTTCGTGCTGGTGGGCGCTCGAGAGCGGGACAAGCTCGGCATCCTCAACATCGGCACACCGCTCACTGCCTTGTCGCGTCAGGACCAACTCCTCGCCCTCGGACAACTGGTCTTGACCGCTTATGACGTGGGCGCCACCGCGGGCATCGAGATCACGGTCGCGGGCGTGCCCACACTCTCACTGGTGCCCAACGGTTCGCGCTCACTGGTCATCACCCGTGCAGACTTCGCTTCGCTCTTGAACGCCTAACGCAGGCGCTCGGGACGAAACGCCGGTGCGGCACTCCAGAGGTGCTCGAGGTCGTAGTACTCGCGCGTGGATTCATCGAACACATGCACAATAACGTCGCCGTAATCCAGGGCGATCCATTGGGCGCCGTCCCAGCCCTCGACGTGCACGGGCTTCAACCCAGGCTCGAGTTCGCAAAGCCTTTCGATCTCTTCGGCAATGGCTCGGACCTGTCGGTCTGTTCGACCCGTGCAAATCACGAGTGCGTCAAAGGAGTCAACGAACTCACGAAGGTCCAAGACCACCGTGTCCAAACTCAACTTCTCGTCGGCACCGCGCAGACAACTGTCGAGGACGCGGGTGACGAATGCGTCATAGGGGCCGCGAGCTCGCTCGCTGCTCCTCGCCACTTCACTCAGTGGACCACTCCGAGCACGAAGAGCGCTGCCGCGAAGGGCACCACCAGTGACAGCGCACCCAAAATGGCGTAGCGCTGCTTGAGCCGTCGAATATCTTGACGCCGTAGGGGCGCCGGCTCCAAAACCGTCAACCGCGCGGACTGCGTCTCGGACGCTTCAAAAATACGAACTGCCATTGACCAAAAACCTTAGCCCTGGAAGCTTTCGTAGAGCGGAATCACCGATTCTGGCACGAATTCCCTTAGATTTTCGGGGTCGTGGGATATCTGTCGGATGAAGCTGCTCGAGAGGTCCACGGGTTCCATGACAATCTCGTAACTATCCCAGAGCGATGAGATGACGTCAGTCCCACCCGGTCGCGGAACCACGCCGACGCGAACGAGCTCGGCGAGCAGCGCCGCGTCGTGCCAGGAGTCAATCTGGGTGACCAGATCTGCCCCGACGATCACGTCCACACTCGTTGAGTTCACTAAAAGTTCGCGCACCGTGTCAATGGTGTAACTGGGTCCCTCGCGGCGGATCTCTCGATCAGAGACCTCGACGAGCTCGAGACCTTCAAAGGCCGCGCGCGCCATCGCGAGTCGTAACTGGGCGGGACGCACCGGCCCCGCCGCGCTCTTTTGGTAGGGATTGCCAGCGACCGTCACCTCGATCGCATCGAAACGATTCGTCGCCGCGGCCGCACGAAGCGCCGCCACGTGGCCAAAGTGTGGCGGGTCGAAGGTGCCCCCGAAGAGACCAAGGCGCCTGGAAGTCACTCCTTCACCCTACGCTTCGATTGCTCGTCTTCACTTCCAGCCCCTACGATTAGATGATGGCGACGCCCAAACGCGACTGGAACGTGACCTCGTGGCGGTCCCGGGAGATTCTCCAGAACCCCACGTGGCCCGACGTCGAACATTTGGCTCGCGTCGAAGCCGAGCTCGCGACCAAGCCTCCCCTCGTTTTCGCCGGTGAGGCTCGACGACTTCAAGAGCACCTCGCGATGGTCGCTCGCGGCGAGGCCTTCTTGCTTCAGGCCGGTGACTGCGCCGAATCGTTCCACGACGGCTCGGCGGACGCGATCCGCGACAAACTGAAGATCATCTTGCAGATGGCGGTCGCTCTCACGTACGCCGCGGGCGTTCCCGTGATCAAGGTGGGCCGGATCGCGGGCCAGTTCGCCAAGCCTCGTTCCGAGGAATTCGAAGTCGTCGACGGCGTGCAACTGGACATTTTTCGCGGTCACATCGTCAACGACGAGCGCCCCGACGCCCAGGCCCGACGACCCAACCCCGATCGCCTGCTCGACGCCTATCACCAGAGCGTCGCCACGCTCAACCTCTTGCGAGCTTTCACGACGGGCGGTTTTGCCGCACTCAGTCGCGTGCACGCCTGGAATCAGGAATTCGTCGCCAATTCGCTCGAAGGCAAGCGCTACGAAGTCGTCGCCGACGACATCGAACGGGCCTTGCAATTCATGCGCGCCTGCGGCATTGACCTGCACGACGACAAATCACTGCAGGCGGTGGATTTCTACACGAGTCACGAAGCGCTCATCTTGCCTTACGAACAGGCGCTCACGCGTCAAGACTCACTGACGGGTGACTTCTATGACTGCTCGGCGCACATGTTGTGGATCGGCGATCGCACCCACCAACTCGAAGGTGCGCACGTCGAGTTCTTACGTGGTGTCGCGAACCCCATTGGTCTAAAGGTCGGCCCTCGCGTCAGTACCGATGAATTGTTGCAACTCGTTTCGGTGTTGAACCCCGACAACACACCCGGTCGTCTCACGCTCATCTCGCGCATGGGTCGCGAACACGTCCAGGCGAAACTGCCACCCCTCGTCGAAGCATTGGTGAAGGAGGGTCAGAACGTCTTGTGGACCTGTGACCCGATGCACGGCAACACCTTCAAGGCCTCAGGTGGGCAAAAGACGCGTCGATTCGAAGACATTCTCGACGAGGTCGCACAGTTCTTCGCGGTGCACCAGGCACTGGGGACGTGGCCGGGCGGCCTGCACATCGAGCTCACGGGTGACAACGTCACCGAATGCCTGGGTGGAGGATCGCGGCTCAATGAAGGCGATCTCGCGACGAACTACACGAGTATCTGTGACCCTCGCCTCAACGCCACCCAGAGTCTCGACATGGCCTTTCACGTGGCCGAATTCTTGCAAAACTACGCAGGCGCCAACGGCGCGCGATCGTTGTAGCGCAGTAGGCGCATCGCGCGCTCGCTGAACTCGATTTCGGTCATCGAACAGTTCTCTGTTCGCAAGCGCATCCGCGCTTTGGGAGCGAGGCCTTGCATGATCTTCATGGCTTGTTCGACGACGCCGCCGTGCACCACCAAGACGACCAACTCACCTTCGTGTCTCGTGACGAGTCGCTCGAACGCGACTCGACAACGTTCATAGAAGTCCAACCACGATTCACCCCCGGGCGCGAGCACGAGCGTCGGATCGACGTCCCAGTCGGGCAACCCGTAACGTTCAATGACCTCATCCCAGGTGAGGCCGTCGGCCTCACCGGCGTGCAGTTCGCACAAGTCGCAGTCTTGAACGGGCATCACATCAGCGAGGCCCGGAGCGATGATCTCGGCGGTTTCAATCGAACGCGGAAGTATCGAGGTGTAGATCGCCGAAGCCTTGGCGAGCTCTCGTGAATGCACGAGTCGGTCTCTCAGCGCGCGTGCTTGTTCGCGACCGTGTTCGGTCAGCCCCCCACAGCCCTTAGGTCCACCCATGACACCTTGAACGTTGCAGTGCGCCTCGCCGTGGCGGATGAGCAAGAGCCGGGTTCCCGTAGGTTCCACCCCGGAGGTTCGAAAGCCCTCGGGTGGTTCGATGTGCGCGGTCACGCGAGTTCCCCGACGAAGGCCTCGAGTTGGCGAAGGGTGCGACACTCCACCACCCGTTCACAGTAGGGAGCGTACTGACTGACGATCGAGTCACCACTGTTCCAGTAACTCGTGGGTTCGGGGTTCAACCAGTACACGGCCTTCACGCGATAGCGAAGGTCGGCGATCACTTCGGCGTGCGCCTGGTGATAGTTGTTACGGGCGTCACCAAGGATCAGCACCGTGGAACGTCTCGTGAGCTGATCGGCGAAACGCTCGTGGAACGTCAAGAACGCTCGGCCGTAATCAGAATGTCCATCAAAGGCAATGACGTCCGCTTCGGCGTTGATGCGCGCCACCGCCTCGGCGGGATCGTCCACGCCCTCAAAGAGGTGGCTGACCTCATCGAGTCCGTCGACGAAGACGAAACTGCGAACCTTGGAGAATTGAGAACTGATGGCGTGCACCAGGTGCAGAGTGAAGCGCGCGAACGACGCCACCGATCCCGAAATGTCGGCGATCACAATGATTTCGGGTTTGGCGGGACGTGGCGGCTTGAAGCGCAGCTCGATAGGCACACCCCCGGTCGAGAGACTGCCGCGGACCGTTCGTCGAAGATCCACCGCGCCTCGATGGCGTCGACGTCGCCTTCGAGCGAGGCGCACCGCGAGCTTTCGACTGAGGGGGCGAAGGGCTCGCTCGAGTTGAGCCATTTCGTCGCGATTCGCGTGCATGACGTCCAAGTCCTCGGGCAGGGGCTTGCGCACTGATTTCGCCAGCGCCTCGGCGCCACGGTCTTCGACGAGGCGTTCTCGGATCTCTCGCTCGATCTCGGCCTTCAATGCTTCAATGCGCGCGTGGGCTTCGTCGCGACTCAGTCGTTCGGCCAGGCCGTCGACATTCGCCGGATCCGCGATGTTTTGACTGAGACGCTGTTCGAGCGAGTCCAGTTCCAAGTTTCGAAGCGTGCGGTAGAGGTAATACGTTCCACCGACTGGTCGACCCGGCTCCATGCCCGCGTAACGAGTCACCGCCTCACTCGCCGCGAGGCGCATTGCTTCGCGGTTCTGGTCACGTAACGCTCGAAATAACAAGTCGCTCAACTCTTGAGCCGACATCGACGAGGATGCACCGCCGCCCTCGCCGCGAGATTGACCCGGTCCCGAGGCACCCGAGGCGCCTTCGGCGGCGTCCTGTTGGGAAGACTCGTCGAACAAGTCCTCGAGCGACTCGAAGGATCGATTCGAGAAATACACTTCGAACGCGGTCGAGAAGACGGGCAAATGATCACCATCTTTCACGAGGGTCGCAGCTAAGGAACTCTTCACGAGCGCCCAGTCCGAGAGATCAATGACCTCAACAGCGCGCGCGGCGTCCACGTGCTCGCTCATCGAGACGGGGATTCCCGCGGCGCGCAGTTCGCCGATGAAGTCCCCGAGCAGATTAAGCAACTGGTTTCGAGCGACCGAGGAGTTCTTTGGTGGCTCGCTCGATATCGGATTGGTACTTCAACAAGATGTGCAGCGTCTCGGCCGCATCCTTCTCACCGATTTCTTCACGGCCGAGCACCACGAGGGTGCGAGCCCAGTCCAGCGTCTCAGAAACCGAAGGCGACTTCTTCAAATCAATCGTTCGTAGTGATCGCACGACCTGGGCAATCTGCTCAGCGAGCACCGCGCTGATGCCAGGCACGCGACTGAGGATGATGTCACGCTCGCGTTCGACGGTGGGATAACCAACGTAGAGATACAAACAGCGTCGCTTGAGTGCTTCGGAGAGTTCACGCGTGTTGTTCGAGGTGAGAAACACCATTGGTATTTGTTTGGCTCGAACGGTGCCCAATTCGGGGATCGACACTTGGTATTCCGAGAGAATCTCGAGAAGCAGTGCCTCGGTCTCGAGCTCGACGCGGTCAACTTCGTCGATCAACAGCACGACGGGATCGGTGGCCGAGATCGCCTCGAGTAAGGGGCGCGTCAACAGGAATTCCTCGGCGAAGATGTCCTCTTCGAGATGCGACCATTCCTCGGCGGCCCCTTCGGGTCGTCCGGCTTGGATCCGCAAGAGTTGCTTGCGGTAGTTCCACTCGTAGAGAGCCTTGGATTCGTCGAGCCCCTCATAACACTGCAGCCGTATCAAGCGCGCACCCACTGAATCGGCGACGGCCTTGGCGAGAGCGGTCTTTCCGGTGCC
Organism: uncultured Acidimicrobiaceae bacterium; assembly: GCA_963834545.1. Classification (GTDB taxonomy): domain Bacteria; phylum Actinomycetota; class Acidimicrobiia; order Acidimicrobiales; family RAAP-2; genus RAAP-2. The sequence continues at coordinate 29,486 of CAWICL010000061.1, forward strand.
CGCGGGACCTTCCACAAGCACGGGCTTGGCGAGGCGGTCCGCGAGGAACGTCACCGAAGCGATCGAGTCATCGCTCAAGTAATCATTCTCGGCGAGCAACTTTTGCACCTCGAGGGGTGATTCGAAGCGTGGCGGCGGCACGTGCAGCAGTCCGAGTCGCTTGGCGAGTTCCTCACGCGGATCGAGCGCCGTCATCGGATCTGACCTTCGCCTCGCACGACCCATTTGAGACACGTCAATTCTCGAAGTCCCATGGGACCGCGGGCGTGAAGCTTTTGGGTGGAGATGCCAACTTCGCCTCCGAGACCCAACTCGCCCCCGTCGATGAATCGCGTCGACGCGTTCACGACACCGCCGCCGCGTCCACGCGTCGGATCCACTCCTCGCCTCGAGCGACGTCTTCGGTCACGATGGCTTCGCTGTGACCAGTGCCGTAGCGAGCGACGTGCGCGATCGCCTCATCCAGTGACGCCACGACCTTCACCGCCATCACCAGGTCCAAGAATTCATCCTCGTAGTCGGCCTCGCTGGCGGGCGTTGCGTTGGGCAAAATCGCGCGCGTCGCGTCATCACCGCGTAATTCGACTTCGGGCATCAGCGCCGCCAGCGCCACCAAAAAGTCCGGCGCGACGCGTTCGTGCACGAGCAGCGACTCAGCAGCGTTGCACACGCCGGGTCGCGACGTCTTGGCGTTCTTCACGATCGCCAGAGCCTTGTTGAGGTCGCAAAATTCGTCAACGTAGACGTGGCAATTCCCGTCACCGTCGAGCACGTACGGAACTCGAGCGTGCTCGCGCATCGCGGCGATCAAACTTGGGCCACCGCGAGGGATCAAGCAGTCCAGCACGTTGGTTAACTGCATGAACGAGGCGACGGTTTCGTGACTGGGATCCTCGACGAGGGCGACCGCGTTCTCGGGCAGCCCCTCTTTGGCCAGGGCTTCGTTCCACAGTCCAACAATGAATCGATTCGTTCGTAGTGCCGACGAGGAGCCCCGCAAGAAGGCGGCGTTACCACTTCGTACGCAGAGTCCGGCGACGTCGCTCGTGACGTTCGGTCGGTTCTCGTAGACAACGCCGATCACGCCCAGTGGCACCCGAACCCGCTCAACACGAAGACCGTTCGGACGGACATTGCGATCAACGACTTCAAAGAGTGGATCGGGCGCCGCCGCAATCTCTCGTAGCGCCGTCGCCATGGACTGGATCCTTGCCGGACTAAGGGTCAGTCGGTCGCGTCCCGCGCCCGATTCGTGATACGCGTCAACCTCGAGTGCGTTGACGCTGAGCAACTCGTCCTGTACTTCTTCTAAGAGATCCGCGACTCGTTCTAAAACCGCTCGACGCTGCTCATTGGAAGCTTGGGCGAGTGCCTTGGACGCCTCGCGCACGCTTCGCCCCTGTGCGTTGAGCTGTTCGATTGTCATGGTGACCAGCGTACAAGGGCGCCTAGACCCGGCGAAGCAAGACCATGTCGTCACGATGCACCACGACGTCGTCGCCTTGATCGAAGCCTTCGGCGCCCACACGCACGAGTCCCTTGGCCACGATCTCGCCGCCGGGTCCCTTGACGTCAACGGCGTCGCCTTCGGCGAAATCCCCCTCGACCGAAGTGACCCCAACGCGCAAGAGACTTCGTCCGTCGTTTTCGAGCGCCCGCAAGGCTCCGTCGTTGATGAACAGCGAGCCGCGACTCGCGACCGCGAAGGCGATCCACGACTTTCTCGCCGAAAGTCGCTCCGCCCTCGGATGAAACGTCGTTCCAAAACCGGTCTTGGCGCTCAGCGCCTTTTGGAGAGGCGTGCGCGCGCGAGCCGGTGCGATCACCGTGGTGATTCCCGACCAGGTGGCCATGCGAGCCGCGGCGAGCTTGGACGCCATGCCCCCACTGCCCACCAGCGAACCGCTCGAGCCCGCCACTTCCACGAGGTCAGCGTCAATGGCGCTCACCTCTTCGATCAGCGTCGCCGAGGGGTCAAAGCGTGGATCCGCCGTGAGCAAACCCTCGGTGTCGGTGAGCAGCACGAGATGGCTCGCGCCCACCAGGTTCGCCACGAGCGCAGCGAGACGGTCGTTGTCACCAAATCGGATCTCCTCGTCCGCCACGGCGTCGTTCTCGTTCACGATGGGCACGACTCCGAGTTCGTGCAGTGACTCCAACGTTCCTCGCGCGTGTAGATATTGGCCGCGGTGCGAGAAGTCCAGTGGCGCGAGCAGGACTTGGCCAACGGCGGTGCTCACTTCGGAAAACGCGTTTCGCCACGCGTGCATCAAGAGTGGTTGACCCACCGCCGAAACCGCCTGGAGGGTGGCGGCGTCGGTTGGCCGATTCTTTCCTGCTCCCACTTCGGTCCAACCAGCGGTAATCGCGCCCGAGGTCACCACCACGACAGTCCAGCCCTGCTGCTTGAGCTGGACGACGTCGGCGGCGATGTTGACGAGAACGTCGTAGTCCACGCCACCACTCGAATCAGTGACCGAAGACGTGCCGAGTTTCACTACGACGCTCTTGGTCACGAGTCGTCACCCAAGATCGAGTCGACCGTGGCGTGCGAGTCGTTCTCGTCGCGTGGCTCGGTGGTGATCACCACGGTCGAGTCCCGCGCCCATCTCATCGCGCCACCACTCGAACGACAGCGGTCCGATCGTGACCACATCGCCATCGCGCACGCCCGCTCGCGTCAACATCGATCGACACCGAGACCTCGAAGGCGCCGCACGATCTCGGCCAGGGCTTCGTCGTCGGTCAAATCTTGGAAACGCAGCCGCTCGCATCGCGGGTCGACCTCGACCGCCCAGGCGTTCTCTCGTTCGCGCCGCACGGTGATTTCCTCAGCAATGGGCTTGTGCACGACGACCTCGTGCTCACCTGGGCCAGGCGCCCGTCTCGCAGCAACAACCAGGGCCGCAAGACGCAACACCGAGTAGTCAATGCCTTCGCCCGTCACCGAAGAGATCGTCGTGATCTCGTCGGCGTCATAGAACGCAACGTCACCCTTGGAACCGACGACCACGCGCGGGCGTGTCACGAGATCGGCTTGATATCGTCCAAGTTCGCCCAACAAAATCTCGAGTTGTTCCTCGGGCGCGAAGGGTGCGAGTTCTGATAAGTCCAGGAGAACGCAAAGGACCCGGGCTCGCTCGACGTGGCGCAAGAAATCGTGACCGAGACCTCGTCCCTCGGCCGCTCCTTCGATCAGGCCCGGAATGTCGGCCATGACGAACTCGGTGGCGTCAGCGCGACGACCGGGGCGCACTCCGACGCGCACCACTCCCAAATTGGGCACCAACGTCGTAAAGGGGTAGTCGGCGATCTTCGGGATGTGCCGCAGAGACTCGCGAAATGAGCGTCGACTTTCCGACATTGGGAAAGCCAATGAGTGCGACGTCCGCTTGCAGTTTCAACTCCAGGTTGAACCGGTGCTCTGGCCCCGACTTCACCCTGTTCGGCAAACGCGGGCGCTCGACGCTGGTTGAGAGGAATCGAGCGTCCCTGACCGCCGAGACCACCCTCGGCCGCGAGCCACCGGTCTCCGGGTCCCTTCAAATCAACGAGGAGCTCTCCGTGAGTTCCATAAGACCATGGTTCCCACGGGAACCGCAACGGTGACGTCTTTCCGCTGGCGCCGTGTTGACGTTTGGACGTGCCGTGCTGACCATCGGTGGCGCGACGAAACGGGTGGTCACGAAAACCGAGCAACGATGCCTGATTATGGTCCGCGACAGCCACACGCTACCCCCTCGCCCGCCGTCGCCCCCGTCAGTCTAGCCCTTGGACACGTGCGCCTCGCGACGAAAGCTGACACAACCCGCTCCCCCGTCGCCCGCTTTGGCGTGCAATTGAGCCGAATCGACGAACGTGGACACGGTTGCATCCTAGGACGCCACTTGTGAGTTACGAAGTGAGGTTCGCGAGCGCGCTCTCGAAGAGCGTCCCGTGACGAGCCACGTGTTCGGGGGTGGTCGCGGGGCACATCGGGACATGTTGTGAAACGGTGTGAGCAGGACGCCTCGATTCACGCAGTACAGATGGAGGTAGTCCTCGAGAAGCGGATCCGCACCCGCCATGGACGCCGCGCCATTGCTCGGCGCGGGAGCGACGAAGCGGTACTCGCAACGCGCCCCGAGTTGGCTTACCGACCACGCAAGTCCGTGCTTCATGATTGCTCGACGAGCATCGTTGGCGAACTCGGTCGCGAGATTTTCCATCTCGTCAAAGGCGTCATCGGTGAGCACCTCGCCCAGTACCGCGCGCATCGCGGCGAAGCTCAGGGCGTTTCCCGCGAGCGTTCCGCCCACGCCACCAACATCGACGATGTCCGCACCCTCACCCACCGCCGCGAGCACGCGTTGGGAGAGTTCGTCACTGAGCCCGTAGGCGCCACAGGCAATGCCTCCACCTAAGGATTTTCCAATGGTGATCGCGTCAGGTTCGAGGCCGTATCGACGGGTGGCCCCACCGGGACCCGCCGAAAACGTATGGGTCTCATCCAAGATGAGCAGCGTGCCCGTGGCGTCACACGCCTTACGCACGCCCTCGAAAAAGCCCGGATTCGCTAAGACAATGCCGACGTTGGTGAGAGCCGGCTCACTCAAGACTGCCGCGACGTCGCCGTGGCGCAGTTCACGCTCTAACGCGGCCAAATCATTGAACTCAACCACGCGCGCCGTGCTTCGAGGATCAGCGGCGGGCGCGACGTTGCCCGGGCGCGAGACCGTGCGACCTTGTGCGTCGAGCACCACGAAGGTCTCGTCGACTGATCCGTGATACGAGTAGGAGAACACGAGGATTTTCGGACGTTTGGTGACCAATCGGGCGAGGCGAAGCAACCAGCGATTCGCGTCCGTGGCGCTCAAGGAAAATGACCATTTCGCCAGTCCGAATCGACGCGCAAGTTCTTGGGCCACCCATTCGGCGTCCTCGGTGGGCAACATCGTGGTGAGACCACCCTTGATAGCGACACGACTCGTCAACGCCTCGACGAGGGCTGGCGGTGAGTGTCCCGCAAACGCACCCGTGTCGCCTAGGGCGAAGTCAATGAGTTCATTACCGTCCAGGTCGTAGATGAGTGCACCGTGCGCCTCTGAAAAACCTAGCGGAAACCCTCCCGCCCACTTATTCATCCAGGTCATCGGAACGCGAGCGAAGAGATGTTCGGAGATTTTCGTAGAAGCTGTTTCGATTTTCGGGTGCGTGACTCGTAGAGGTCGCGCTCGCGATGAGCCAATAAGGCCCATTTCTCGCGATTTAAGTAATCCATAGGCCATATCGTAGGCTTTTGGTGCAAAATGCCCGGCCGCGGACGAATTCCGAAAATAGGCCTCATCAGCGATTACGCGAAGCGCCACCCCGTAATTTCAACGATTTCTTAGCAGAAATCCCCATTTTTCAACACTTTTCCGATAAAGATGGCTCCGGTTGCTGGGAACACTCCCAGTCCGTTTCAATGAAGAGTAAGGAGTCGACCGGTGAACAAGGCCGAGTTAGTAGATGCAATTGTTGCCGAGAGTGGCGCAGCTAAGAACACGGTAGCTGAAGTCCTCAAGGCCTTCGAGGACGTCGTCGTTAAGGGTGTGACCGGTGGGGAGAAGATCGTACTTTCTGGCTTTCTGTCCTTCGAGCGTGTCGAGCGCAAGGCTCGCACCGCGCGCAACCCTCAAACCGGCGAGGCCATCCAAGTGAAGGCCTCGAGGGCTCCCAAGGTTTCGATTGGCTCTACGTTCAAAAAGGCAGTCAAGAGCGCAATGTAAGTTGCTCACGCAACAAAAAACCCCCGGGCGAGCCCGGGGGTTTTTCGTTTTAGGAGGAAAGCTCAGTCAACGAGAACGTCGACTAGCTTTCTGCCGCCTCGGTAGCCAAACTTCACGGTTCCTTCAGCGAGCGCGAAAAGGGTGTCATCTTTGCCGATACCCACGTTGCGGCCGGGGTGAAACAAGGTTCCACGCTGGCGCACGATAATGCTGCCGGTCTTCACCGACGTTCCGTCAAATGTCTTGACACCGAGTCGCTGGGCGTTCGAGTCGCGACCGTTCCGCGTCGATCCTCCACCCTTTGTCTTTGACATGCTGGCTCCTATGCCTTTTGTGGTGAAATCTTCGTGATTTCGACCGTCGAATACTTCTGGCGGTGACCCCAGCGCTTTCGCTGGATCGACTTCGCCTTGTAGGTCAGGGCTCGAATCTTGGGGCCCTTCTCGTCGCCAATGATCGTGGCACTCACCGTGGCGCCCTTCAGCGCCGGACCAGCCACGACGTTGTCGCCGTCGACCAGCAAGACGGGCTCAAAGGTCACCGCGGAACCCACCTCTTCGGGTCGAAGATCAACGCGCACGACCTGTCCCTCGGTGACTCGTTCTTGAGAAGTTCCTACACGGATTACGGCGTACATAAGGTTTCCATACTAGCAAATGTCCCGAGCCAACCTAGAGGCCCGTCGACACCACAAAACCGCGACCGTCACACACTGCGCACACGGACGACACCGACTCCAAGAGACCTTCGTTCACCCTCTTGCGCGTCATTTCCACCAGACCCAGTTCAGAAATGTCAAAAACCTGGGTCCGGGTCTTGTCGCGCGAGAGGGCTTGACGTAGCGCCGAGGCGACCGCTTCACGATTCACCTTGGACTCCATGTCAATGAAGTCAATGACGATGATGCCGCCGATGTCGCGCAGACGTAATTGTCGGGCCACCTCTTCGGCCGCCTCAAGGTTATTGCGAAAAACGGTCTCTTCGAGGTTCGTTGTTCCCACGTTCTTGCCGGTATTCACGTCGATTACGGTGAGCGCCTCGGTGCGCTCGATGATGAGCGATCCACCCGAGGGTAAGAACACTTTTCGGTCGAGGGCTCGGTGCAGTTGCTCGTGGACGAAGTAACGCTCGAAGAGTGGGAGTTCCTCGGTGGAACGGTCGTAATACTCGATTCGATCGGCGAGCTCAGGGTTCACCGCAAGCACGTATTCGCGCACTTTTTCGTACAGCACGCGGTCGTCGATGATAACGCCGCGATAATCGTCGTTCAGCTCTTCACGCAAGACTCGCACCGCGAGGTCCAAATCGCGATAGACGAGGCGAGGTTGGTTCGACTTGGCGACTTCGGCCTCGATCGCGGCCCACTTTTCAGAAAGCGATGCGACGTCGCGGGCGAGGTCGTCTGGCGTCACACCTTCGGCGGCGGTACGAATGATGATGCCGTGTCGCTCGGGCTTCACGTCATCAATAATCTTTCGCAGTCGACGCCTTTCGCCATCGGGCAGACGCTTGGATATTCCAATCGTCGACGAGTTCGGAACCAGGACTGCGAATCGGCCCGGAATCGAGACTTCTTGGGTGAGTCGAGCACCTTTGGCGCCGATGGCGTTCTTCGTAACTTGACACACAACCACTTGGCCGGCGCGAATCATCTCTTCGATGCGCTTGTCGTTGTGCGTAGGGCCCTCGACATCCTCATCGTCAAAGGAAATGTCGCCTCGATACAGCACCGCATTCTTTGGGATCCCGATGTCGACGAAGGCGAGTTCCATCCCGGGCAGCACGTTTTGGATCCGGCCCACGTAGATATTGCCGTCGATCTGGTTGGTCTCGTCGGCGGCTTTGGCAACGGTGTATTCGACCATCGAGCGTCCTTCAAGGGTGGCGATATGGGTCGCCTCTTTGGTCGTGTGCACGCACATCAGGTACCGGCCCTGGGCTCGGGTGCGACGCTCGCCGCCACGGCGTCGCCGGCCCTTGGCGCGCCCTGACGCACCGTCGGATCCATACGCGTCGGGCGCCGAGGCCTCGACCGGTGCATCGGCGTTACGCGAAGACGGCTGGTTACGGTTTTGGCCGCCTTGGCCGCCACGGCCTCGTCCGCCACGGCGACGACGATTGGCTTGTCCCGGTGTGCTCGGCGGGCTCGAACCCGGCGCTGGTTGACTTACGAGCGCGGGTCGCGTGTCGCCAATCTGGGGTGCCGGACGGGTATCGCCAATACGAGGACTAGACGACGGTGCTGACTGGTTGTTGGATTCGTCGCTCACGACGGGTACTCCTTGAGTTCGTGGGAGTGGACGTGCCACTGGGGGTGATCGATCCAGCGCGAGATGACTTGCGCGCGTGCGACCGTGAAAAGGAAAGGACTTGCTGGGCCGTGAAGAACGAGACGACAAAGAAGGTGAGTGCGATCACTTGACTACTCAACACCACTCTGCGTCCTCACTGCTTGTAAGAACGGGGCCACGCCGCGCACTTACTGCGTTCTCATTGCGCATTGCACATTTTGCACACCTGCGCCCAACACACCAAGGTTAGTCGTTACGTCCTAACCTTTGGCATTCTTCAGCGTCGTTGTGGTCTTGGCACTCGGCACACTCAGTTGCGCCTTTAAAACAACCGGTCCCACCGGATGGGCGACCAGATAGTTGAAGGCCTCGGCAACGACCGGAGCCGCCGCATCGGCGCCGTAGCCGCCTTCGGCGACGACACAGAGCACGACGTACTTCGGGTGCGCGGCCGGTCCAAAGCCCACGAACCACGAGTTGGGCTCGAGTCCGGGGGCGTTGCTCGCGGTACCCGTCTTTCCCGCGATGGGAAACGAAGCCAGTGAGAAGTTGGCCAGACGCGCGAAGGTGCCACTCGCGGTGCCCCGGGGATTCTCGACCACACCCTCGAGTCCTTGCAAGATGGGATCGCGCACGCTCGCGGGCAAGCTCACGTGACCGAGCACGCGGGGCTGGTAGCGCTCGACGACCGCGTTGTGCGCGTTGATGATCGCCGCAGCAACCTCGGGCTCGTAACGAGTACCGCCGTTGGCGAAAGTGGCGTACGCGTTCGCCATTTCAATCGGCGTCACCGCGGTGGTGCCTTGACCAAAGGCCATCTCGATATTGTCCCCGGTGTACCAGGCGACGTTCGGAAAAGCAGCGGGTGCCTCGGCGTGCAAGATTCTTCGAACGGCTGGTGAGTCCACGCGACCTTGGGCTTCGTTCGGTAGGTCGATGTTCGTGTACTGGTCAAGGCCGTACTCGTGGGCCACATTTTGAATAGGGGTCTGACCGTACTTGGCTTGATTCGCCCAAAAGAGGTAGCCCAGGTTGTAGAAGTAGTAGTCCGACGAGACAGTGATCGCCAGAGGCAAGTTCACGAGACCAGCGCCTTGATTATCGTCGTCGTGAAACACACAGCCGTGATAACCCTGGAGACACCCCGGCACTTTGTAGGTACCAGTGTCGTTGAGATACTCCCCGGCGGGAAACACACCGGTCTGCAGTTGCGCCGTTGCGGTGATCATTTTGAACGTACTGCCCGGCGTGTAGAGACCTTGAATCGCGTAGTTGTTGAACGCTCCTTCACTGATCAACTGCTGGAACGCTTGGTTGGAGAGTCCATTCACGAACGACTCGAGGTCAAAGGAGGGATAACTCGACATCGCGAGTACGGCACCGGTATTGGGATCCATCACGATCGCCGCCCCGTTCGGTGCGGGAGGATGCTTCTTGGTCGTTGGGTCAATGGAACTTCGTACCGCCAAGATGTCGCTCTGCAGATAGCCGTCAAGGGCGCGCTGCAGACCAGTGTCAATGTTGAGCACCACCGAGTCACCAACGGTCGGCGCCGTAGTTTTTACTGATCCGAGGATGTTGCCAAACGCATTCACCTCGAGGGTGCTGGTGCCGTCGTGTCCGCGTAGGTACTGCTCGTAGTAGGCCTCGATGCCGGTCTTACCAATCTCAGAGTCCGTCTGATAACCCGCATTCGGATTCGACTTGATTTCGGCTCCCGTGATCGGACCAACGTAGCCAAGGATCTGAGCGCCAAGGTTGCCGCCATTGGGATACGTGCGGGTGGACACGTTGAGCACCGACACCCCTGGAAACTCCTTGGGGTGCAATTTGATGAATTCGACCTCATTGGCGGGAGCGTTCGCCAGGATTGGCGCCGGTTGGTAGGGATCGTATTGGGTATTGGAAAGGTCTTGATTGATCTGAGTCACACTCAGTCCCGTCAGAGACGCGAGCGCACCCTTGATTGGCGGATAGAGCGCTGCCTCGGCGCGCGAGAGCCGGATCTCGACGGTCGTGACGTTATCAACGAGCGGCGCGCCGTCGCGCGCCAGTATCAGCCCACGCGTGGCGGGAATGGTCGTGATGCGAAGCGAGTTCTGGTCAACGATCGCTACCGAACTCTTGTAGTCGACAATCTGCAACGTGAACAAACGACCCACGAGGATCACGAAGAGAATGAAGAAGAATCCGCCAATCACGAGCCAGCGCAGGTGAGGTCGACTGCGCACTTCGTCGGGTGACGCGACGAGGTCGCGGATGCCCACGGGCTTTGGCTCGTTGATGACCCGACCGCGCCCGCGAAACGGATTGAGCGACACCCAGGGTCGCCACAATCTCGAGAACCACGTACCCGTTGGGCGGTCGCGCCAGTTGTTCTTCACCGGCGAACCCGCTCACCCACGGAACCAACCGCACGAGCCAAGCGCGTAACGGGTCGTGCGAGCACGAAGAAAGCAATGGCGTTGACGACCATCATCGCCGCCAGACTTCCGCGCCACAATTCGAAGTTGAAGACGAAGATGCCACCGAAGGCGTAGACCAGGGGCGAGAAGAATCCTGCGACCGCGCCGAGTGACGGCGTGACCCAGATCGCCGCCGAATCGAGGTCACCAACACCTTCACGCCCCAATAACGACGCTCCGTAGGCGAAGAGCGCACCGATGATCGGAGTGAGACCAAAGGGCGTCGTGGCGTGAGTGTCAAAGAATATCCCTCCAACCAACGCAACCCATAGGGAAAGACTCGTGTATCCCGCGAGACCCATTCCAACCGGCCACAACCACACGAGCATGATCACCACTCCGGCGAAACGCAGCGACGAGAGTACTTCAAGTTGGAAGGCGACGATGAACAACGTGATGATCGTTGCGGGGACGATTGTCCTTCTCACGTAGATGGCTCCCATAGCACCACGTCGACGTACGAAATATGTCGCAGGTCAGCCAGTGGCTCGAGGGTGAGGTTGTAGGTGGCCGCGCCAGGGGTCAACGTGGCCTTGGTCACGCGCGCGACGGGCAAGCCCGCGGGAAAGAGTCCGCCATCGAGTCCATCGGTCGCAAGCACGGTCCCGGGACTGAGTGAGGTGGTGAGGGGAATTGACGACGCCTCGAGCCCGTTGTTGACGCCTCGACCACTAACCAAGAGGTCGGTGTTTCCTTGGCCGAAGGTGACGCCGACAATCGAATTCGTGTCACTAATGAGACGCACGGTGGCGCCGTTGGGCGTCGTGGAGAGCACGCTGCCCACCAGTCCGCCATTGGCAACGACGGGCATTCCGGCGAGGACACCGTCGTCGCGACCCTTATTGATGTCAACCGTGGCGGCGAAGTTCGTGGGCGAGAACGTGGTGACCTGTGCCGCGACCGTCGGCAAGGAGGCAACGAACGGAACGTCCAGTTTGGTTGTCACTTGTTCCAGTTGGCGTTCGAAGCTCCACTCTTCATTTGCTTTTATCTCAGCTTGGCCTAATTCGTATCGAAGCTTGTGGTTCTGAGACACAACGTCGCCGTAATTGACTGCTCCCGCGAAGAAGTGCCCAACGGGTCGAGCAATCTCGCTTACGGTCCAGTTAAAGGGGTTGACGATCGCGTTGGCGGCGGTTCGCAGACCAGAAAAAACGCCGCCCGTTGCGTACAAGATGACGATGACGAGGCTCACGACAGCGCCAAACGTCAGCGCCCTTCGTCGCGAACGATCAGTGGCCACGGCTTAGCGTGAGGGCGTGGTCTTCAACAAACGCGCGAAGGTGTCGAGCTCTTCGAGGCACATCCCACTTCCCAAGGCAACACAGTTCAGAGGATCGGCGGCCACGATGAAGGGCATGTTGCACTCAGCTTCGAGACGTGCGGCGATGCCGTTCAAGAGCGCGCCACCACCGGTCAGCACCACACCTTGTTCCATGAGGTCCGAAGAGAGTTCGGGCGGCGTGCGGTCCAGGGTCACTTTCACCGCGTCGATGATTGCTTGGACGGGCTCTTCAATGGCTTGACGAATCTGCTCAGTTGAGATGACGACGGTCTTTGGCAGACCGGTGACGAGGTCGCGACCACGTATTTCGGCGCGCAACTCCTCTTCCAAGGGATACGCCGACCCGAGTTGCATCTTGATTTCTTCAGCAGTTCGCTCACCGAGCGCCAGCTGGAACTCCTTTTTCACGTACGCCACCAGTGCTTCGTCGAGTTCGTCGCCCCCGACGCGAATTGACTGGCTGGTCACGATGCCTCCCAGGGAGATCACCGCCACTTCGGTCGTTCCTCCACCGATGTCCACGACCATGTTGCCGGTGGGCTCGTGGATCGGAAGCCCGGCGCCGATCGCCGCAGCCATCGGTTCTTCGATGATGTAGGCCTTGCGGGCCCCGGCGAACTCGGCCGCTTCCATCACCGCTCGCTGTTCCACGCCGGTAATACCCGAAGGCACGCAAATGATCATGCGAGGCTTGGCGAACCGGCGCTGGTGAACTCGATGGATGAAGTAGCGCAACATCTTTTCGCAGATCTCGAAGTCGGCGATGACGCCGTCCTTTAGAGGCCGAATCGCTTGGATATTGCTCGGTGTACGACCAATCATTCTCTTGGCTTCGGCGCCCACGGCGAGGGGCTTGCCATCCTTGACGTCCACCGCGACCACCGACGGTTCGTTCAAAATGATGCCGCGACCGCGCACGTACACGAGCGTGTTCGCCGTACCGAGGTCGACGGCCATGTCGCGACCCAACAGAGAAAAGCGAGAATCAACCATGAAAACCCTTTAACGAAGGCCCGACGTACGCCCTCTTTCCCTTCAAGGCTAGGCCAGAACCACACCAACCACCTGTAATTCTTAATTAACTTACGTTTGGAAAGAAAATCGCAATTTCACGAGCGGCCGATTCCGGCGAATCCGAGCCGTGTATGAGGTTCTCAGCCATAACGAGTGCATAGTCGCCCCGGATGGTACCGGGTGCGGCATCAAGCGGATTGGTCGCTCCCATCATGGCGCGTACGACTTTCCAGGTATCTGATGGTCCTTCGACGATCATCGGCAGCGACGGGCCCCTCGTGATGAAGGCAATCAGATTCGCGTAGTACTCCCTGCCGTCGTGTTCGGCGTAGTGGCGTGCTGCGGTGTCTTTGTCGATGGTGCGAAGATCGCCCGCCACAATGTGCAGTCCTCGCGACTCGAGTCGCGAAATGATTGCACCAATCAACCCGCGCTCGACGCCGTCGGGCTTCACGATGACGAGGGTCCGGTCCACGAGAGGAAAATCTAACAGTCCTAATGGAGGTGTCGCGAAGCGACGTGAAAGACTTCGCCGCGCACCTCGGCGACGAGATAGAGGCTGCCGGCAACCACAATGAGGTCCTCGTCGCTCGAGCGCTCCCTGGCGTGGGCCAGTGCTGAAGTGCCACTGGAATGCTCGTAGGCAACACCTCCGTGGCGTCGAATTGCCTGGGCCACGTCCTTGGCCGAAACCGCTCGGGGCGAATTGGGCGCACAGCAGTGAAATTCGGTGAAGCCGAGACTCACGAGTGGTTCGACCATGTCGTCCAGGTCCCGCCCGCTCAGCATGCCAATGACGCAGCGACGTTCTCCTGGGACGTGGAACGCCCCGTCCAAGGTCGCGCACAGAGCGCGGATACCCGCGGGATTGTGTGCACCGTCGACCACGATCATTGGTTTACGAGAGATCAACTCCATACGACCCGGCATACGCGCTTTGGCGAGCGTGCTCACCACGACGTCCTCACCGAGCGCTCGCCCAAGAAACGCCTCTGCGGTGACGATCGCAGTCGCGGCGTTGACGCCTTGGTGGATACCGTGCAGCGAAACCAACACCTCTTCGTAGTGCGCGTAAGGAGTGCGCACGCTGATGGCTCGTCCGCCGTGAGCCAGTTCATTGCTTTCAATCACGAAAGCCTCGTTAAGCAACCACAGCGTCGCCGACAGTTCCTCGGCTCGCCTGGTCGCGATCTCCACGACGATGGCGTTCGTCGTCGCCACCACCGCCACGGCGTCGCGTCGAAAGATACCGACTTTGTCGCTCGCAATGGCGCCAATCGTTGGACCCAGCACCGCAGTGTGGTCCAGGTCCACGTTCGTTAGTACCGCCACGTCTGAATTGATGACGTTGGTCGAATCCCACGTGCCTCCCATTCCCACTTCAATGACGCCCACGTCCACACCCTCGTCCGAAAAATGAAGGAGAGCCGCGACCGTCAAGAGCTCAAACCTCGTCAGGGCGATCGTGCTCACCGACTCCACGTCGGCGAGGCGTGAGAGAAGCGCGATCAAGCTTTGATCGTCCACTGGTTCGCCATTAACGGCGATGCGTTCGTTAATGGCGTGCAGGTCTGGACTGGTGAAGGTACCGACACGCAGCCCCGTCGATGACAACAAGGCGCTCGTCAGCGTGGTCGTCGTTCCCTTGCCGTTGGTTCCCGTGATGTGGACACTTGGATAGTCATTTTGTGGATCGGCCAGGAGCGCGAGGGTGTCCAAGATTGGTTGCAACGTGGGCACCGCTTGGCGATTGGGCGCCACTCGTTCGAAGTCGACGTGCGACTCGAGCCAGGTGAGCGCTTCTTCGTACGAAGTGAATCGCACGATTTAGCTAGCGCGACGGGTTCTCGTCGCCTTTCGCAGTTCGTAAGCAGGCGCGACCTTGTCACGAACACTTTGGGCGCTCACGATGCATCGATGAACGTCGGAGCGTCCCGGGACGTCGTACATCGCTTCGAGCAGGACACTCTCGAGGATCGAACGCAATCCCCGAGCCCCCGTGCCTCGCTCGAGCGCGAGTTCCGCAATGGCTTCGAGCGCTTCGGGCTCGATGACGAGTTCGACGCCGTCCATCGCGAGGACTTGTTGGAACTGGCGCACCAGGGAGTTCTTTGGCTCGGTGAGCACACTGATCAACATCGCTCGATCGAGTTGCTGGACCGCACCAACGATGGGCAAGCGACCAATGAACTCCGGAATCAATCCAAATTTCACCAGATCTTCCGGCAACGCGTGACGGAACAATTCAATGTCCCCACGTTTCTTCGATTCAACTGGTTGATTGAATCCCATTGATTTCTTTCCGAGTCGACGCTCGATAATCTCCTCGAGTCCCGAGAACGCGCCACCACAGATGAACAAGATGTTGGATGTGTCAATCGTGATGAACTCTTGGTGAGGGTGCTTCCTCCCACCTTGAGGTGGCACACTCGCGACGGTTCCCTCCAAGATCTTCAACAGCGCCTGCTGAACGCCTTCGCCCGAAACGTCGCGGGTGATCGATGGATTCTCGGCCTTGCGGGCGATCTTGTCGATCTCGTCGATGTAGATGATCCCGCGTTCGGCACGTTTCACGTCAAAATCCGCCGCCGATAACAACTTCAGAAGAATGTTCTCGACATCCTCGCCCACGTAACCCGCCTCGGTGAGCGCGGTCGCGTCCGCGATGGCAAAAGGTACGTTGAGCATCCGCGCGAGAGTTTGGGCGAGGAAGGTCTTGCCGCATCCCGTTGGTCCGAGCAAGAGCACGTTGGACTTGGCGACTTCGACATCGTCGTCGTGGAGCGGTCCGGTTTGAATTCTCTTGTAGTGGTTGTAGACCGCCACTGAAAGGATCTTCTTCGCGTCGACTTGTCCAATGACGAAGTCATCTAAGAACGCAGAAATTTCGCGCGGCGTGGGCAAGTCATCAAGAACAAACTCGGGACGATCCCCGAATTCGTCGGCAATGATGTCGTTGCAGAGATCAATGCATTCGTCACAAATGTAGACACTCGGTCCAGCAATGAGTTTCTTCACTTGCTTTTGACCCTTGGAACAGAAACTACATTTGATGAGGTCGTTTGTTTCGCCGAATTTAGCCACGATCGCGCTCCGAAATCATCGCGCCGACGCGACTGGCGCAGTCATCACAAATGTGCACCTTGTGGGTCTCACTGGCTTTACTCGAACGTGCAAAATCGTTACCACACATTCCGCACGCAACGAGGTCGTCGTTCTTCGTTCTCTTTTTCATTGCTAACCTCCGACACGACCTCCGCTCGAACATCCTAGGAGCCGGGGGCGCCAAAAAACGGTACCTACGGACGGGCCGACAAAACGTCGTCAATGAGGCCGTATTCCACGGCCTCTTGGGCACCGATGATGTAATCACGGTCCGTGTCTTTGGTGATGCGCTCGACCGTTTGACCCGTATCGGCAGCCAACATCGAGTTCAACATGTCCTTCATTCGCAAGATCTCGCGCGCTTGGATCTCGATATCTGAGGCTTGCCCGCCAACGCCGCCCCACGGTTGGTGCAAGAGCACTCGCGCGTGCGGTAATGCGTAGCGCTTGCCTTTCGAGCCTGCTGCGAGCAGGACCGCCGCCGCCGACGCCGCCTGACCGAAGCAGAAGGTCGAGACGTCGGGCTTGATGTACTTCATCGTGTCGTAGATCGCCAGCAGTCCCGTAATGTCGCCGCCGGGCGAATTGATGTAAAGGTTTATGTCCTTTTCGGGATCCTCCGATTCGAGGAACAGCATCTGGGCGCACACGAGATTGGCGATCGTGTCGTCAATCGGAGTGCCTAGGAAGATGATGCGCTCGCGCAGTAACCGACTGTAGAGGTCGTAGGCTCGCTCACCTCGGTTCGACGATTCGACGACCGTAGGGACGAGATAGTTCTGGGCTCGAAAATGTTCGTTCACGCGCCCAGCCTAGGCGTCTGGCTCGTCAGATTGATCCGCGCGCAGCAATTGCGCGTCAATCTGAACACCGTCCGGGTCAACGAAGGTGACATTGTCACTCAACCAACGCGACGCCTTCATCTTGGCGACCTCGGCATTAAATGAGGCGACGCGACCAGAGTCTCGAAGGTTCGAGCGAAGCAACGAAGCGTCAACATTCATCGCGCTCGCGGTGGTCTCGAGCTCCTTCTCGATCTCCTCGTCGGAGGGTTCGAGGTGTTCAGCCTTCACCAATGCCCTCATAGCGAGGTCGATGCGCACGGCGCGCACCGCGTCCTCGCGCAGCGTCGCGAGTAATTGTTCGGGTGCTTGATTGGTGACTTGAAGGAACATTTCGAGATTCATCTTTTGTTCGGCGAGTCGATGCCCAAGGTCGTGAAGTCGCTCGTTCGTTTCTGCATCTACCAACACCTCGGGCACGAGTTCTGGACTCACGAGCTCACCCAGGGCGAGGAGCATGGCGTCGCGCTGAGACATCTGGGCTTCGATGACTTTGCGTCGACGCATTTGGTCGAGCACCGAGTCACGCATCTCGTCGACGGTCTTCCACTCAGTATTCTCTTCGACCCACTCATCGCTGAACTCAGGCAGCACGCGTTCTTTGACCTGCTTCAGTTGCATGGTGTAGGTGGCGACCTCGCCTCCGCCGAGGCTTCCGTTGACCTTCAACTCTTCACCGGCCTTCAGCCCCACGATGAGCTCGTCAACTCCCCCGGTGATGGTGCCCGAACCAACGGTGTACATGTAGTCGCTC
The DNA here is from genome assembly GCA_963834545.1 of uncultured Acidimicrobiaceae bacterium. Classification (GTDB taxonomy): domain Bacteria; phylum Actinomycetota; class Acidimicrobiia; order Acidimicrobiales; family RAAP-2; genus RAAP-2. The sequence continues at coordinate 46,992 of CAWICL010000061.1, forward strand.
ATTTCGAGTGGCTCTTCGTCGCTCGCCACCTTTTGGACATGGAGATCCATCGTCACGAGGTCGCCAGTGACGATCGGTCGCTCGACGTCCTTGAGCGTCGCGTCGGTCTCTCGAAAACGAGTGATCTGTGCGTCGACTTCTTCGTCGGTCACGTTGGGAGAAGGAATCGTCACCCGCAAGTCGCGATGGCCGTCGATTTGCACCTCGGGTCGTACTTCGACTTCGGCCTCGAACGTGAGGGGGCCCTCTTCTTCGCCGGCGGTGATGTTGATCTCGGGTTGACCAATCGGATCGCTCGAGCGTGTCGGCGACTGCTCGAGCGTAGAAATCGGGCACTGACTCTCGAATGGCCTCCGAGCGAAGAGCCTCAATACCGCCAATGTTGGCGATCAACACGCTCTTGGGCACCTTGCCTTTACGGAATCCCTTGACGCTCACCTGCTTGGCGAGTGAGGCCGCGGCGGCGTCCAGTGCAGCGTCCATCTCGGCTTCGTCCACCTCGACGACCAACTTGATTCGATTGTTATCTAAGACCGTGGGAGTGGCGCGCATAAGAAAAACCAGCCTACCGGTTGGGTTCGCCGGGACCTAAATCATGATCGCGAGCTCACGAGCGAGCGATTGGGCGAGGGATCGGTCGCCTCGTACTTCGGTCGCCGACGCCGACAAGAACGCCTCAGCGCTAATCCGTCCGGCGCAACGTCGCCAGTACAGCGCTACGGGTGTCGTGATTTCGAGAGTGGCCGATTCGGAGAGTTCACCGAGTGCAAGCGCTCGTCCCTCGTGAACGTGCAACTGGATTGTCCGCGCGAGGCGACCCGTGAGATTGACCCGTACGGTGGTGCCCTCGGGGGCGTTCACTTTTTTGCCCACCACATAGGGAAGCGCGGCTTCAAATCGATTCACGACGATCTGCTCGCCCGGTCCGTGGTCGTCCTCGGGTTGGAGTAACGCGTCTCGAATGTCTTGGAGATGAATCCAACTATCGAGTACTCGGGTCTCTTGAAACCGGTGGTACGGTCGCTCGCCTTCGGGGCTCCAGCCCACCTTCTCCCACTCGTCATCACTGAGGCCACGAAGCGCTTCCAATGACGAAATCGTGACCTCACGAAATTGATTCAAGACCTCAATCCCCGGCTCGTGACGATGGGCCTGGACGAAGGCTTCATTCAGTTCACCGATTGGATTGTGAACGTAGTCCGGCCACGTCCCTTCGTAGCGCGGCGTTGGCAAGCCACGAAGCATCAATTCAAAGCCGAGCAAATGACTGAGTACGTCGCGCACGTTCCAGCCCGGACAAGGTGTCGCTGCGTCGTAGGCCGAAGCGGACTGGGGCCGCACGAGGCGATCGATCGAATTCCACGTTTCGTCCAGTGCGTCGATGATCCATTCGTAGGCCATTGCATCCCCTTCGTGTTCTGAACGCAGCCTACGAAGACCCTGACCGCATTCGTGACAAAGACTGAATTGTGCAACGATGGTGCGACGGGAAGTAGCGCAGCTTGGTTAGCGCGCCTGGTTTGGGACCAGGAGGCCGCGGGTTCGAATCCCGCCTTCCCGACCAACTGACCTTGACCCTGTTTCCCGGACAAGGTTTGGGGGGATTTGCTCGTGAGCTACCTGGTTCTCGTTATGCCGTTTCAATACTCAACGAAGTGACGACTCCACGTCTGAGCGAATGTTCGAAGACAAGCGATTTCAAAATCACGATCGAAGCCACCTGGTCAGAATCAACTGAGGACGTTCGCGATGCGTCACGGCTGCGAACGTTTCGAACGAGCGCAAAGTATGAATGGCTCAATCAACGAGCCACTCGACGTGGAGACGAAATTGGTGTCGATGTTTCAGCGTGACTCTCGTCCTGCGAATCCAAAGAGTGTCAGATCGACCCAACGCTGAAGCACCTCTGGCGGCTCGTCAACGGGAGCGTTGCTCACCAAGCAAATAGAAATCTCCAATCGAGAAGTCTTCTCGAACGAAATGGTCGACCTGGGAGCCCGCGATGAGTCGCTGAAGTGCGTTGCGCGCTCTCTGGACGTCACGTGAGTCATCGACGTCAGCATTGAGGGCCACGGCGGCGGCCTTGACGGCGTGATTTCTTGCCGAGACCTGAACAATGTCCCCCAGCAGCCCCGCGAGTTCGGAGAACGCCGAACTGACCTTGCTCAACGCGCTGACCGCCGCTTCAGCTCGATCAGCGACCTCGGAAACGAAGTCGCCAACAACCGCGACGACAGGTCATTCTTGGTCGGAAAGTGCCGATAGAGGGTTCCGACAGCGACACCGGCAGCTTGAGCAATCTGATCCATGCCGACGTCGGGTCCGTGCAACGTGATCTGCTGCCTCGCGGCTTCGAGAATCTTGGCTCGGTTGCGGATGGCATCGGCTCGAGCTGGCCGGATACTGGACTGTGGCATGTGATCTCCCCGCCCACTGAAGGGTAACTCGCTAGAACATGAACTAAGGTTCATGTTTATAGATGAACGATAGTTCACCTTACAGCGAGGAGTGAGTCTTGACTACTGCCCCAAGAAACGTGGCGCTAGTCAGCGAGGATCCTCAGAATCCAAACGAGGGTCGGGGCACCTACCGATCCTGGTTCCCTACGAAAACAAAGGAGTCTCGCATGGCGTTAGATAATCCAGGGAAGAAGCGCGATCAGTACTCCGAAGGCTGAGACCGATCCAGAGCACGAGCGACGTTGGTGGATCCTGGCGGTGCTCGGGATCGCTCAGTTGATGGTGATTCTGGACGCCTCAGTCGATCAACATCGCCCTTCCGTCTGCCCAACGAGCCCTTCACTTCTCCAATGACAATCGACAATGGGTGATCTCGGGCTACGCCTTGGCCTTCGGCAGTCTTCTGCTCGTCGGCGGACGTATCGGCGACTTGTTCGGACGCAAGCGGACCTTTATTACTGGGGCCGTTGGCTTTGCCGTTGCTTCGGTTGCTGGCGGATCTGCGCACAGCTTTACGGTGCTGGTCTCAGCTCGCGTGCTTCAGGGCGTCTTCGCCGCGCTCTTGGCTCCGGCGGCACTCTCCATCCTCTCGACAACATTCATCGACGCGAAAGAGCGAGGACGTGCCTTCGGCATCTGGGGAACCATCGCCGGAGCCGGAGGTGCCGTAGGACTCCTCATCGGTGGACTGCTCACCCAAGAGCTCTCGTGGCGATGGACGATGTTCATCAACGTGCCTCTGGCAGTCCTCGCCGGAATCGGTGCAGTGGCCTTTCTCCATTCCCATCAACACGCGACCGACCGAAGATCGACTGGCCTGGTACGGTGAGCTGCGTCGGTGGACTCTTCGCACTGGCCTTCGGCTTTTCGCTCGCGGAGACTCACGGTTGGGGCTCTTCGAGGACACTGGCGTTCATCGCGGCAGGGGTGATACTCCTGAGCGCATTCGTGTTGATCCAGGCCGGAACAAGCATCCGCTTCTTCCTCTTCGGATCGTTCTCGACCGCAATCGAGGCGGTGCGTTCTTTTCGCTGGCGGTCGTGGGTTCGGCGATTTTCGCCGTCTTCTTGTTCCTGGTGTACTACCTCCAACAGATTCTGGGATTCTCTCCCATCAAATGTGGCTTGGCCACGATGCCCATGGCGTTCGGTCTCATCGCGGCGGCGGCGATCACCACGACCCTCTTGCTTCCTCGTATCGGATCACGACCATTGGTCGTACCAGGGATGTTGATCGCAGCCGCGGGAATGGCCCTGTTGACTCGTTTAGGAACGCACTCGAGCTATGTCGGTGGCGTACTCCCCGGCTTGGTTATCGCGGGATTCGGCCTGGGCACCGTGTTGGCCCCGACATTGAATATCGCCACTGCCGGCGTCGAACTCCGGGACTCGGGAGTGGCGTCGGCGCTTGCCAACACGATGCAACAAGTGGGAGGTTCGCTCGGCATCGCCCTTCTAGGAACCCTGGGGGCGAGCGCGGCCACAAGCTACCTGGTGGGCAAGGCCCAAACGCCAACCAATCTGATCGAGGCCGCGGTGCACAGCTACACCACCGGATTCGCCTGGGGTGCGGGCATACTCGCCGCGGGTGCACTGGCCACGTTCTTGTTGATGCGAGGAGACGCACCTCACCTTCAGCCGGGCTACGAGCCTGAAGAAACCTTCATCCCGCTCCTGTGACCTACGACGACCCAGCGCTCCTGCAGCCGAGAGTTCCAGATGAGCGTCAATTTGTTCCATCGACACTTCTACGTGTTACGACCTCGAAGGGACAAACACCTGATTGACAAGGTCGGTAAAGCGAGACAATAAGCAGGTTTGCACGATTGAGTGTGAGAACGACAAAGGGTCGACGATGAGATAGACCACGTTGCAAACAATCGAGGAATTCTTGAAGCTTCACCACGGTCCAGAAATATCTTCTCGATGACTCATCTGTTTCGCGACGTATGAATCAAGTGGACGACGTGACCGCTTCCAAATTCGCGAAGGTTTCGCGAATGGCGTGCGTGAGATCGCCACGGTGCTTCGGTTGCAACCACGTGTTAAAGGCGACGCGAAACGCCACGACGCCGACCTCACTGACGAGGGTCGCTTCTTGTTCCTCGACGCCGCGATTGCGAAGCGCTTCGGCGAGTCCGAGCGCCAGTGATGCCATCTTGATCAACTCACGTTCCTGCAACTCTGAATTCGAGTCGATTACTGACTGGCGCATTTCTACGCCCGCTCGGCGCTGTTCAAAGAACGGGCCAATCGACTCAAAGGCGCTCGCGATAGCTCGAAGTGGAGTAAGTGTTGAGGCGGCATCGTTCACGGCGTCGACCAAGAGGCTTTGAAACTCTCGCGCCCCGGCGAAGAGAACTTCGCGCTTGTCCGCGAAGTAGCGAAAGAACGTCCGCTCGGTGAGCCCCGCTCCCGAAGCGATCTCCGCGACCGTCGTCTTCTCAAAACCCTGATCAGCGTAAAGTTCTATCGCAACTCGTTGGAGTCGGTCCTTCGCGTCTGGTGCCCAACGGCTCATGGGTCAAGTCTAGATCACGATGTCAGTTCATGACATGATGTGTGTTATAGTGATGTCAGTGAAAGACATCACTCGCCTCCTGCCCGAAGACATCGGTTGAGGCGTCGAGCAAAAAGGACTTCGTATGAGAATTTTCGTCACCGGCGCCTCCGGCTTCATTGGTACTGCAGTAACCCGCGAATTGCGTGACGCCGGTCACCACGTCGTAGCACTCGCCCGTTCAGAAGCGTCAGCCAAGGTCTTGGATGAAGCGGGCTACGAGGTGCTGCGTGGGTCCTCGACGATCTCGAGGTACTGCGCCGCGGAGCCCACGACACCGACGGCGTCATCAATTTGGCCTTTGACAACTTCGGGTTGCGCAGCGACTTCATGGAATCAGTTCGACAGGATCAAACGGCGGTGGAGGCGATGTTAGAAGTCCTAGAAGGCACCAATAAGCCATTCGTCAACACCTCGGGGACCATGATGCTCTCGTTTTTGGGACGTCAAGGTACTGAACAGGACGTCCTCGATTCATCGTTGCCACGCATCGGAACCGAGAACGCGGTCATCGACAGTGCTCAGCGTGCCGTGCGTTCCTCGACGATTCGCCTCTCGCCATCCGTACACGGCGAAGGCGACCTCCACGGCTTCGTGCCGGGACTGATCAATATCGCGCGAGAGAAAGGCGTCTCGGGATACGTGGGCGACGGGATGAATCGCTGGCCAGGCGTACACGTCTTGGACGCGGCGAATCTGTACCGACGTGCGGTGGAGTCGGCACCGGCCGGAACGCGACTGCATGGAGTAGGTGATCAAGGCATTGCGTTCAAGGAGATTGCCGAGGCAATCGGCAAGAACCTGGGTCTTCCCGTGGTGAGCATTACCCCCGAGGACGCCGCCGAGCACTTTGGCTACCTCGCGATGTTCGTCTCCTGGGACAACCCTTCATCGAACGATTTCACTCGCGAACTCATGCACTGGGAACCCACGCACGTTGGACTGATCGAGGACATTAACAAGGGCTTCTATTTCAAAACGCCCCTCGCCTAGGCGCCTTCACGCTGTGGTGCTCGTGGGTCGCGACGATGACAACGACCCACGAGATCACTGAAAATTCAAGGATTGCGGCTTCGTAATTGGATGACGTTTCCTTCAGGGTCAACGACGTCATGACGGGTGAGCCCATCGATACTGAACGTGACCTCGGTCACGAATCCACCCTTGGAACGAACCGCGTTCAAAGCCTCGCCCAGTGACGCGACGTCAAATGCTGGCTTGAGCGACGATTGTGTCCGAGGCTCGCGCGAGTTCGCCCAATCAATGGTCGCAGCGATATCGCTTGAAACGGGATGGATCAGAACTTCCTCATTCGAGCCGCGGAGACGAACACCACCCCAGTCGTCCTTCAGCGGTTCCAGGGCAAGTACACCTTCGTAAAAGGCAGCCATACCGGTCACGTCGCGAGCAAAGACGACCAGCGAACTCATGAGCGAAGTTTAGGCCGATGATCGACAAGGCCCCGCGAAAAGTTCGCGTGCAACGGCAAGAAATTGAAGGGGTCAGCGAGCCAAGTTCCACGAAATTGATCGCGACGTCAACACGAGCGCATCAAATCAGGGATTCGGACCTTCGCCGACACTGGATGTTTCACCCGCGATACTTCAGTGCTCTTCACGCACTACAAGAACTGGACAGTGCGAATAGTGGACGCACTGGGTCGAGACTGAACCCATCAAGAGGCCCATGAATCCCCCAACGCCCCTTGATCCAATGACGAGCAAGGTCGCCTCTCGGCTGGCTTCGATCAACACCTCGGAGGGATTACCAGGAACGGCGAGCCACGTCACGTCGACGCCCTCGACTGAAGGCGCGGCGTCAATGACGCCCTGGAGATACTTCTTCGCTTCGGTCTCAACTTGTTCGTAATAGTCGTTGCCCGTCGAACCCGTCAGTGCAGAAGCGAGGACTGGATAGGCGTAGGTGACGTGAAGCGACGCGTGGCGTAGTCGGGCCTCGTCGACGGCAAAGCCAAGTGCGGTCTGTGAGAGTGGCGAACCGTCGACACCAACGACGATGAGTGACGTGGACGAGGCAGGGCTCATGAACCAGCTCCTTCAGTGGAAGAATTGAATGACCGGGACGAACTCACGCCGGCGTCCCAGGATTAATCGTTGCCTCGTGTTGGGTGACCAACGTCGGCGTTGTGCGATTGAGTGTCTGACCCTTGAAGAATGCCGGTCGAAACGCCTGCATGGTGAACATCAAGATGACCCCGAGCAAAATCGTTCCGACGTCGAGCGTGAAGGTCCCGCCAATCTGACGACCAAACAACGCAAGGTGGGTGTAACTATTGGCGGGATTCCAGTAGTACCAGAACGACCAACCGAGGATGAAGTACAAGATAAGCCCGCGAAAAGGGGCATCACCCCTTGGACGAAGAAGTTCTTCACACTGTTGGTCAACGTGCGTCGGTCGTACCACACGCAGGAGAATCCGGTGAGCCCGTAGTAAAAGGCGATCATCACACCAAGTGCGCTCACCGAGTCGGCGATGACGTGACCCCGCGGAGATGAAGTTCAGAGCCACGTACAAAAGAATCGACACCAACCCGAAGGTTACGGTTGCGACGGTCGGAGTGAGGAAGCGCTTGTGCATCTTGGCAAAGACTTGGGGAACCGCCTTGTGCACGGCCATCGACAATACCGTTCGTGCAGTTGGCAAGATCGTCGTTTGGGTCGAAGCCCGGCGGCTGAGGACAGGACCATCAACAACGGCGGGTGATAGCACCGTCGCGAACGTTGACGTGCCAAAGATCGCCGGCCCGAGGATTGAAAGCACGTCGTTGGCGTGAGCGGCATTCCAAGTCCGATGCCCCTTGTACCAATTCCCGCGAATGACTCGACCGCGAGAATGACCAAGGCGTAGATGCCGAGCAGAAGAAGGTCGAGATCACGCCAGCTTTGCCCGGAATGGTTTCGGCGTCAGCGGTCTCTTCATTCAAGTTGAGTGGGGTATCCCATCCCCAGTAGATGAAGAGCATGTCCGCGAGGCCAACGACGAAATCGCTGAAGTGCTTCACGGCAAAGGGATTGAACCACGACAACGCGGGCACAATGTGACCAACGGGTGCGCTCCCGTCACCCACTCGAATCAACGCCCACACCGATAAGACCGTGAGCATCGTGAGTTCGATACCGAGTAACGCCTTTTGGAAATTGGCCGAGATCTCGATACCGACATAACAGATCCACGTCATCGCGACAATCCACGCAATACCCACGAGCAAAACCCAAGGGCTTGAAGCGTCAGCGCCGATGCCCTTTGCGTTGACGAAATCAAACACGTACTGACCGGCGATCTGAGCGAGGCTCGCCATGACGATGATGTCGGCGCCCAATACGCCCCATCCACCCATCCACCCGACACGGGGAGAGAATGCTCTCGTCGCCCACGTGAAGGTGGCGCCGCAGTCGGGGTCGGCCTTGTTCATCTGCTGGAAGGCAATCGAGACGAAGAACATCGGCACGAAGGCGAGAATCGTCACGATGGGTGCTTGGAGTCCGATGGCGACCACCACGAAACCCAACGTCGCCGCCAAGCTATACGCGGGCGCAGTTGAGGCGATCCCAATGACCACACTCGATATCAAGCCGAGCGCACCGGTCTTTGACCCTTCTCCGACGCTCGATTGGCAGGTTCAACGATCAATGCCACGAATTCCCCATCCTCTTCGAATTGCATGGAAACCTAGCCCTTCGAGAACAAAATATCCACCAGCACTCGATAGTTTTCCGATGAAAGGTCACAGGAACCCGAAGGGTTCTCGCAGGATCTGGACGTGTTGAACGCGGCAGGTACACGATGATGAGTGCCCCCGGCAGGAGTCGAACCCGCAGCCTGACGGGTAGAAACCGTCTGCTCTATCCAGTTGAGCTACAGGGGCCTCGAATCAGCGTACCGAACTTTTCCTTGCCAATTACCGACCGAACAGGACGTTGTGCCATACTTAAGGGTCTTGGTGGGCGTAGCTCAGTTGGTTAGAGCGCCAGGTTGTGGTCCTGGAGGTCGCGGGTTCGACACCCGTCGCTCACCCCGAAATGTTGTCGTAGGTCATTTTGCGAGCCAAAGGCGTAAATCCCTCTTATTCATGGTTCCTCACGTCACGAAT
>CAWICL010000062.1:0-20726 GCA_963834545.1 uncultured Acidimicrobiaceae bacterium
TTGCTGCTCGCGGGCGGAAAGATTATTAACGGGCTCGAACTTTGCAGCTGACGGAGAACTGGTAATAGTCATAATGCCTCCTCATTGAGCGCTCGACCATTTGACACTTTCATCGGGCCTTACTCCAGTGTCTCGCCAATGTGCAGAAACGTCCACCGAGGACTAAGGACGAAAGTCCAAAGTTGTTCAGTGCAGTGACTGAAGGCGTAAACGTACGTGAACAAAGAGCGAACGTCGAGAATCATCTCGGAAAACTGGTGAAGTAAGGTATTTCTTCGGTGACCTGACAATCGCGAGTTGACACGTCACTTTTGGGCCGCTAGCTCATCGGGAAGAGCAGGAGACTTTTAATCTCAAGGTGCCGGGATCGAGAACCGGGCGGCCCACCAAACGTTGACTTTTCGAGGTTGCCCCGCTTCGAAGAGTCACGAGGAGAAGGTGTGGGACGACCGGAATCACGTACGTTTCGCCTCGAGCGCGTGGGTTCGATTCCAAGGAACCTTTGGAAAGAGGATCGAAAGTATCTCTGAAAAATGCTTGTGCACAATCTCCTCCGAAACGTGTGGCAGTCCGGAATGACCAAACAAACGTTGGAAAATGTCTCCAAATGAACAGACCAAGCGCCGAAATAAGCACCTATGCCATCACGCCTAGAAAATCACGGAGGGCCAGGTCGGCGCCTCGGACTTTCATGTGCAATCAAGCGTCGCCAAACCTCTTGCCGAGCAGACGACGCAACGGCCCCGGGATGAGCTTCTTGACCGCAGTGGTTTGACGTTTGAGACGCGCTATCTCCCTCTCGTCCCATTCGTGTTGAGCGCTCATAACTGCAACTTCGTGAGAAAGTTCCCGAATTTGTTTCTTCGCGTCCACAAGTTGATCGGTGAGTTCGATCATGTCAGCCGATAACTCGTCGAGGGCTCTCGCTCCATCATCGCGCACTGCTTTCACGACGAATTGATAGGTCAATGATTCTCGGTCTTCACAGAGCGCCGAAACCATTTCTTCGCTGAGCCCGTTGCGTTCAACACCCAGTTCAGTGGCGAACATCGGGACCGTCACTCGTTGCAATTCCACCGCCACGAGGCCAGCCTCTCGAAGCAGATCAAGCAGACTCTCCTTGGTCAGAAAATGGATATGCGTACGGTCAAGCAGACCACTTTCAGAGTAAGGGAAGGTCCCTCGAAGCAACGCGATCTTCACGTCCGCGTGCGCGATATTCGGAACGGAAACGATGATCATTCCACCGGTTCTCAGATACTTCACGGCACTTCGTAAAGCGAGCAGTGGATCCTTCAAGTGTTCTAGAACATCACCGAAGACAATGACGTCAAAGGAGTCGTCACCTAGTCGGTTCCAGAGACTCTCTGACTCCACGTCCCCCACCACCAGGCGCTCCAACCAGGGCATCGCTGCTTCAGCGACGTTCTCGTCAATCTCAACGCCAACCACCTGACAACCTTGAGCGAAAAGTTGCTCGCTGACATGTCCCGACGCACAGCCCGCCTCCAGCACTCTCTTATTGAATCCGATCATCCGCAACATGCTGGCGTGCGAGTTGTTCTCGCCCCCCGGATCAATGGCTGTGTGATAGTGCGAAAGCATAAAGAGAAACTAACCCCGTTCTCGTAACACTGGCGGAAGATCTGGCGCGAACTTCCCGAAAGGTTCCCCTCGATAACTCAAGAACAGCATCTGAAAACTCGAAACTCCTCTTCCAAGTTCATCAGTGCTCTTGGAACATATATGGTGAATATTTTTGGCCCTCCAATTCGCGTGGGGCCACAGAAATCAACGAAATCGAACCGCAAAACTACTGTTCATAGTGTTCCACAACGTCAGAAGGTCGCACCGTCAAATCATCGGGATCCATGCCGGCTGCTCGTCAGCCCGTCGTCTACGAAGAAGATCCCAACATTGATCGAGTTCAATCTCTATCGCTTGAAGTCGTCGCATTTCATCTGGTGAGAGCGCACCTCGTTGCGTGCGACGCTTCAAGTGATTGTTCCTCTTCAGTGAGATCATTTACCAACTGAAGGATTGAGCTGTCATCCATGCGAGTATTCTCCTCGAAGTGCTTACGCAGTTGACTCTGGGGCGAAGTTCGCTCACGAGCAGATTCAAAGAAGTCGGGCGGCGTTGAAAGTAATCTCACCGAGGACAATACGGCTTTGGATGTCACGCGCACCCAGTTCTCGCAAAACGTCGATGACGCTCTGCAGTTCATCCGTACTTCGATTCACAGTCCACAGTTGGTAATCGAACTCTCCGGTGGTGTGAATGGCGCTCAAAATTTGAGTCACGCCTTCTAAGTCGCGTTCGAACTGTCGGCGATCTATCGACTCCCTGAGTTTGACATCGGTGAGCGATTGCAACGACAGGCCGAGCGCCGCCAAGTCGATTTGTGCGTGGTACCCGGCCAACACGCCCCTCTTTTGAAGACGGCGCACCCGATCAGCGGTGCTGTTAGGACTGAGGTGCACCAACGCGGCCAACTGCTGATAGCTCAGTCGGCCGTCATCAACCAGCGCCATCAGGAGCGTGCGATCAATGTCATCCATGAGGGCATCCTTACTCAACTTTTCCTCAATAATAATGTTATTTTGCCTCAATAATCAAGGCAATAGAGTCAATTAAGTCAATAGATTCGAGTCATTTGAGGTGATTTAACTCGTACTCTAACCCCATGTTGTTTTTACTCTTACGAATCATTTGTGCGCCGGTGGCGGTCCTTCTCGGGACCCTGGCTCAACGACGTTTTGGCCACGCGATTGGCGGTCTTATCGTCGGACTCCCGCTCGTTTACCTACCCTTCCTTTGGTTGATCAGCCTCCAATACGGCATTTCGTTCACCCACGCCATGGCGATTTCTCTCCTATTGGCCGCGAGTGCCGAGGTCGCTTTGATGTGGGTCTTTGCGGTGTTGGCTCAACGAATATCGGCAACTCTTTCACTCCTCGGTGCGCTTGGGACCTTCGCCGGCGTGGCGTGCGTGCTGGAAATTCTGCACCCTTCGGTCCTCATTGGCGCGGTTCTGGGAGTGGCGAGTTTCGCGATCGCCATTCGTTTCTGGCCTCGAACGCCCGCATCGAATTTCACTTCTGGTAAATCTCGACTCGTCCTGCGCCTCTTGGTGTCAACAATCTTCACCGTGGCGCTCATCTCACTGGCGGGCCGACTCGGGGCGCACTTGTCTGGCGTCCTTGACGCCATCCCGCTCACGAGCATCATGATGGCACTGTTCACAAATCACGAACACGGTCCCGACGCCTCTTCGCAATTCCTTCGCGGAGTCTCCCAAGGATCTTTCTCCTACGTCGCGTCGATGATCGTGCTCGCTGAAATGTTGCGCGCCGGCAGTGTTCTGTTCGCGTTCAGCTCATCTTGCATCGCGGCACTGGCGGTTCAGGTGATCATCCACTCCTGGAACACCATGCCGTCGTTTCGATCACGACTTCTCTCACTTACCAAGGCGCCTCGCCTCACCCATGCTCACTACGCACGCGTCTACGATTTCTCGAGCTGAGCTTCGAGCTTCTGGGGTCTGAAGCAGAGGTCATTCTGATCCAACACTTGATGAAAGTGCCGCCGAGGCACCATTGACTCGGCGGCACTTCATTTTCACTGCGCGGTGATGAAGCGGTTCCGCAAAAATTCAGTGCGTTAGATCGGGAACCTTGCCCTCGTCGCGAAGTTCGTCCAAGACCATGACGGGCTCGTCGGGCAATTCCTCTTCAATGGGAGACAAAGTAAAGAGGGTTTTGGGTTCCGTCTTCTCCAAGTCTGCACTGATCTCGGCCAATATCCCCTTCTTGCGCCTCGAAGCAATGGCGAGCCAACTCGAACCAACCACCATGTAAACGAGGAAGATATAGGGGAAGAGTCGGACTGGATAGGGCGGCACGGGCACAAAACTCCCAATCGTCGGCACCATCAATAAGACACAGGCGAAGACGCACATCGCCACGTTAAACGGCCTCAGTTCGCCGATCCTCTTCAAATACACCGGCGCAGCAATGGTGATCATGAAGTAAGCGAAGAGAAAGCCGAACGCTGCGAGAGTCCCCGCGTCACCGAAGATGGTGAGTGGATTAGTGAATGCTTCGAGGATAAGAGGAACCGTCACGATGATTCCCATATAGATACTGATTGCCACGTGGGGTGTTCGATTCGAATGATGTGTGCGTCCAAGATGCGAATGAAATACCCGGTGATGCGCCATCGGATAGATAATGCGCGATCCTGAGTTCAAACAGGACAACGTAAGTGAGAAGAAGCTCACCATCGCACAAAGCGAAACGGGAACGCGAAACCAACTCACTCCATAGACCTTGGCGAGCACGTTCAAGGGCGCCGCAATAGTAGCGAGCGATGAGTGCAAGTGGCTGGTACCGGCAACTTCGACGTAGCTCATGAAGACGAAGAAGAGACCCGCGATCAACAGACTCACACTCACCGCCTTTGGGATCGTGCGCTTCGGATCCTTAGCTTCACCACCGAGAGTTGTCGCTCCTTCGAATCCCACCAGTGAGAACACCGATATGACGACCGCCAAGCTCAGCCCGTGCAGGTCCATGCCCTTCAACTTGAGCTGTGTTGTGTCCACGCTGAAGCCGTGCTTAAAGAGCACGATGAACGAGAGGATCAGAATGCACGCCATCGAGAGCCCCTCGATCGCCAAGGTGAGTAGTGACGAAATTCGGATGTCCTTGTACGCCACGAACCAACAGAGACCGGCGCTGATGAGGAAGAGCAATATTGGTGCCACGGTCGAATGAACGCCGACCGCACCGAGGAATTGCTGTGCGAACACCGCAAATCCTGCCAATCCCGCGGTCCCGATGAAGAGGTACGACCAAATGAGTGACCAACCAGCGAGCACCCCCGACGTTGGTCCTAGACCCCTCGCGGTGTATGCGTACATCAACCGCAGGTCCTGATGATCGATGCGCAAACTGATTGAGGCCGTACACGACGAAGAAAAGCATGACCGTACCAAAGAGATACGCGAGCCACGTTCCTTGTCCCGAATCGGCGAAGGCAATCGGGATGATGAGAACAGCGGTCATCGTCGGCGAAATTACCGCGATGGACTGCGCTAAGACCGTCGGAAAGCCCAGCGCGTTACTTCGAAGTCCGCTCGAAGCTTTCGGCTCCGAGAGTTTTGTTGGTGTTGGTTGTGCCATAGGTGCCACGTCCCTTATCTAGGAAAAGTAGTGACGAGCGCACCAACACGCTCTCCAATGCAAATACCACACGTCACCACTTCTCATGGTTGACTACGACACCAGAGTACGAATGCAATGTTTCGGTGGTGGGTACAAGTTATGAACACCAAATGAAATGGAAAGTTATACGAACCACGAAAGTGAACTCGCAGAGACGACGTACTCGCAACCCCGAAGCGAAGCAAGTACGTCGTCTCTCTACTGCATCAAGAATGAATCGAGCTACACCTTGAAAACTGAATCAGGAAATGACTGATCCTCCAAGAGCAAGTCCTCATAAAACGCACCAAACGTTTTATCGGGATGAATGATCGCTATCTCGAGAACCCAGCGATCAGGGTGTAGCTCGAAGGGCACGTCGGCGATAGAGCCGTCGTAGTGCGCAGAGTGAGGAAAATCTGAGAGCCGATGTCCAGACAAATCGAGATTCAACTTCCACCCCAACTCTTCGGTGATCTTGACCGCGTAGTCGTATAGTTGAACACCAGTCGCTCCACTGTCGAACCAGTATTCGCGTGTTCGTTCCCATATGTCGCGCACGTCACGTTTTGCACGGCTGTGATCAGGGTTGTTGCCGAGTACGAACGTGTCGCCACCGTCGCCCTCGGTGTCTTCGAAGATGGGTCCGATATCAACGAAGAAAATGTCATTCTCAGCAAGCACGACACCGTCCTCAGATCGCTCCATGAAATCTTTCGTCGTGTTCCTTCCACAGCGAACGATGATGTGGTGCCAACCTCGACGCATGCCCATTTCAGTCAGCGTTGCCTTAGCAATGTCTTTCGCCTGATCTTCTGACATACCAGCGCGGACCTGGTCGGCGATGACGTGAATGGCGTGGCGAGTTCGATTTCGCACGTCCAACAATTTCTCGACGGAGAAATTCTCACCCGTTCCCTCTAATTCTGCGAGCGTCTGTTCCATCATCTACCTTTCATTGTGTTGAAACTGGAAATGCGAAAAAGCTAATGACTTAAAACTTGCGGTGGTGAGACAGCCCACGTCATACTCATCGGTGTAACGAATGCAAGCTTCGCGACTCCTTACCGGCGACGATCAGGATCTCGCATTCCTCGTCAAGAGCGACAAGGCGATGAGAAAGCGTGGCGTCAAAATGCACGCTTTGTCCTTGCGGCAAAATATGCGAGTCTTGGTCGTATTCGAGCAAGAGCGTTCCGCGCAACACGTAGATCCACTCCTCACCTTGGTGACTCGCGGGTGCAGTTGATGTCCGATCGGTTGACACCAGTACGTGCAGTGCCTCAAGAACCGACGAACCGAGAAAACCACTTCGCACAGCAATCGAGAGACCGTTCGCCTCATGGCGCGCTTCCTCGCCCGTGGAGATGGACACCCGACCTTGATTGGTATTTTCGCCCAAGAGACGCGAAATGGCGATGCCCAGTGCTCGAGACAGTTCCACAAGTGCCGCAACGGATGGTTGGCGTTCCCCTGACTCGAGTCTCGAAAGATGGGCTTTGGAGAGACCCGTTTTCGAGGCGACCTGGTCCAGAGTCATTCGGCTTTCTTCACGAGCCGAGCGAAGTCGCTCTCCGAACTGTGCGACGTCGGTCTCGTAGGACATATCAGAAGCGTACTTCGGTGTTGTCTAAAAGACAACTAAAGTTGCCTAAATTTTACCTGCACGAAACAATTACGAGTGCGTCCGACGAGGTCCTCAATCACTTCCTCAAACCGCCGGCTGGACAGCGGGATTACGTATGCAGTCAGTTGTCGCGTACAAACTGTGCGAAGCGCGTCGTAATTTGAGTCTGGAGCGGAACCATAACCTCCAAGGCGAGCGGGGTGGCAGCGAGGATGTCGCTCGACGCGATCCCAGCGCTCTGGAGCTCGTCAGTGAACGCTTCGACGAAACCTTTGACTGCCACGTCATCCACTTCAAAGTGAAATTGAAACCCCCACGCCGCGTTGCCAAGTCGAAACGCCTGGTTCTCATACACACCATTGGAAGACAAGTGCTTCGATCCGTGGGGTAAGTCGAAGGTGTCACCGTGCCAATGCAGCACCAGTTGATCACGGGCTAGGCCCATCAAGAGTGGATCACTCATCGCATCATCCTCAAGTTGCACGCTCGCAAAACCTATTTCAGGACCGCGACTTCCCGAAAAAACTTTCGAACCTCCCGCGCGAGCGAGAAGTTGGGCTCCTAAGCATACGCCGAGTGTTGGTACCTCCATTGCGAGAGCAGAGCGAAGTAGATCTAACTCACGTCGTCGCGTCGCAAAGCCAACGTCGCTGATCACCGACATGGGCCCACCCATCACAACGACTCCATCAATACCTGCAAGGTCGTGAGGCAACGGGTCACCAAGAAAAACGCGTCGAAGGTCGATTTCGATTCCTTGCGCCAAGAGAGCGTTAGCGATGGCGAAGGGGCCTTCAGGCTCCACGTGCTGGATGACCAAACACTTACTCATGATGCTCCTTGAAATTCAATCACAACAACGATGGTGCGCATAATACTTCGCGTGCGTAACAGAACGAGTAACTTTCAAATCTGCGTCAATACTCTTCGTTGAATGTGACGATCCGTCTTGATCAAGACACGCACGTAATGAAGAGTCCGTGTCCCCGACCGCTCTAAACAATCCGAGCAATGAAACGCTCGAATGTCTTGTCACGACGTGAGCTCGTTCGTTGACGCCAAATAACGAAGCGATTCAACTCCTCCGCCCGAATCCTTGGGTGAGAAGCGAGCAATGTGCATCGACCCAACGTTTCCACCTCAATGTTGGAACCACGTTGGAAAATCGTTACCCTCGGTCACCGCGGAGTTAAATCTCAGAGCTTCGACGCGGCACCACGAAACGCATGCCTCGCTGAAGAGCCTGATTAGAAGGCTTAAGCGGAAACATTCCGCGATACCTAACGTGCCAGGAGCCCACGAAGCGGTTGGAACGTCAAGGTACATTTATCAAGTGAAGACGCTACCCCCTGTAAATCCCACCACCACACGGATTGGATGGATTGGCACTGGGGTGATGGGTCGCTCCATGTGCCAGCACCTTCTCTCCGGTGGATACCACGTGACGGTTTCTAATCGCACGAAGGAGAAGGCGGCATCTTTGATCGACGCTGGAGCTACGTGGGCTGATTCGCCAGGGGACGTCGTGAAGAACAGTGAGATCATCTTCACGATGGTTGGCTATCCATTTGAGCTTCGCGAACTTGTCCTAGGCCCGGGTGGCCTTGTGACGTCGTCCCCGCCAGGCACCATCCTCATTGATATGTCGACGAGTGAGCCCTCGCTCGCCGCCGAAATCGGCGCCGTCGCTCAAGAGCGGGGCGTCTACGTTCTTGACGCGCCAGTCTCCGGTGGTGACATTGGTGCTCAGAATGCAACCCTCACGATCATGGTGGGTGGGCCCCAAGAATCTTTTGACGCGGTTCTCCCGTGCTTTCAGCTTTTGGGCAAGACCATTATTCTCCAGGGTGGCCACGGTGCCGGTCAACACACCAAGATGGTGAATCAGATACTCATCGCCAACAATATGGTTGGAGTTTGTGAGGCATTGCTCTACGCCTACCGTGCTGGCCTCGACCTCGAAAACGTCCTGGCCTCCGTCAGTGGAGGTGGCGCTGGTAGTTGGTCACTTTCTAACTTGGCGCCTCGAATGATCAACGGAGACATGGCACCGGGCTTTTACGTCGATCACTTCGTGAAAGACATGGGCATTGCCCTTGGAGAGGCCCGGCGACAAGAACTTTCGTTGCCGGGACTCGCCCTTGCTCAGCAGCTCTATATATCGCTGCAGGCACAAGGGGGCGGAAGGGACGGTACCCAAGCGCTCGTGCGGGCCCTTGGATCTCTCTCGGGAATCGCGTGGGACAAGAGATGACTGCGCCACTGGTCGTCAGTGTGCCTGATGAATCAATGCGAGCGCTGATTGGCACCGACGCTAAAGACGTCGAAGTCATCGTGTGGGATATGAAACAACCTTCTCCCCGCGCGGATATTGACATGGTCGTGGTCCCCTACATGGTTGGAAATGGCGTGCTGGCTCAACTCGCCACGGTCAAGACTCAACTCGTGCAAAGCCTGCTCAACGGATATGACGGCGTTGAGGCGATCTTGCCGCCGGGCCACGTCTTTGCCAACGCGAAAAGCGTTCACGAGACATCAACGGCGGAAATGACGCTGACCCTCATTCTCGCGATGCAACGAGGAATCCCCGACTTCGTTCGTGCCGCGACCAGAGGCGTCTGGGAGCGGGGTTGGCACGAAAGCCTCGCCGATCGCGACGTACTGATCGTTGGCTACGGAGGTGTGGGTCAAGCCATTGAACAAAGGCTTCTGGCCTTCGAGACCAAAGTCACGCGCGTCGCTTCGCACGCACGCTCTGACGAGCGTGGAATAATTTATGGTCTTGATTCGCTGTACGAACACCTAGGCCGTGCAGACATCGTGATCGTCATCGTGCCCTTAAATTCGTCCACGACCGGCTTGATCAACGACCGATTCCTTGCGACAATGCGTGATGGAGCCCTGCTCGTCAATGTCTCTCGAGGAAAGGTCGCCGACACTGGCGCCTTGATCGCACACGCGACTTCAGGGAGAATTCGTCTAGCGCTCGACGTCACGGATCCCGAACCACTCCCCGACGGTCACCCTCTCTTCGCTCTACCCAATGTCCTGATTTCGCCGCACGTTGGTGGCGCCACTTCAGCCGCCTTGCCTCGAATGGTCCGGTTAGTGAACCAACAGATCAGCCACCTGCGTCTTGGGGAACCGCCCGACAATGTGGTAATTCGAAGTTGAACGAGGGTCCATTTCCCTGCAAGAAGTACGGTTGAGAAGTTCACCAAGTTAGAAGGGATACCGACGTGGGAACGGATCGAACACACTTGACATCAAAGCAGCGAGAGATCGCCTCGGTATTTCACTCGTGGTCGGCGCAATCCACCCTTAATCCCCTGATGGTGAAACGTGCCCATGGCGTCTACGTTGTCGACGAGGATGAGAACACGTATTTGGATTTTTCGTCACAATTGGTGAACACCAACATTGGTCATCAGCACCCCAGTGTCGTTCGCGCCATTGAGGCCCAGGCGGCGACTCTTTGCACGATCGCGCCACAACACGGCTACGAAATGCGTTACCGTGCTGCAGAACTGATTCTGGATCATTCCTTCGATGGTGCCGCCAAAGTGTTCTTCACGAACGGTGGAACCGAGGCGGTGGAGCACGCGATTCGAATGGCCAAACTCCACACGGGTCGCACCAAGGTACTCGCCACCTATCGGAGTTATCACGGAGCAACCTCGACGTCAATAAATCTGACGGGTGATCCACGTCGCTGGCCCAACGACAACGGAACCTCGGGCGTCGTCCATTTCTTTGGACCGTTTCTCTACCGCTCCTCGTACCGCGCAACGACCCAAGAGGAGGAGCGCGATCGTGCGCTCGAACATCTGGAGAACATCATCATGTTCGAAGGTCCAGCCTCGTTCGCCGCAATCATTCTCGAAACGGTTCCCGGCACCGCTGGGATCATGGTGCCGCCACCCGGTTATCTCCAAGGTGTGCGAGCACTTTGTGACAAGTATGGAATCGTCTACATCGCCGACGAGGTGATGTGCGGCTTCGGACGCACGGGATCGTGGTTCGCGTATCAGAACTTCGACGTTAAACCCGATTTAGTCGTCTTTGCCAAAGGCGTCAACTCGGGCTACGTCCCTCTCGGCGGCGTGGTCATCAATGAACAAATCGCGGCGACTTTTGCCGATCGGGTGTATCCCGGTGGCCTCACGTACTCAGGCCACCCGCTTGCGTGTGCTGCCGCGGTGGCGTCAATCGAGGCGATGAGGGACGAAGGCATTGTCGAGAATGCCAGACGTGTGGGCGAAGAGGTGTTGCGCCCTGGACTCTTAGAGTTAGCGCAGAAGCACGAAGTAATCGGGGACGTTCGTGGACTTGGTGTGTTCTTCGCCCTCGAATTGGTCGTGAATCGAAAATCGAAGGAGCCATTGGCGCCCTACGGCACCAGCTCACCGGCCATGAATGAACTCGTTGCGGCGTGCAGAAGCGAAGGTCTCTTGATATTCAACAACTTCAACCGGCTCCACGTCGTGCCTCCTTGTACGGTGAGTGACGATGAGGCGAGCGACGGCCTCGCCAGACTTGATCGAGCCTTGAAGGTCGCTGACGCCTATTACACGAATTGAGAGCGTCCACCTTTCTTTGATTGCGAAGGCAAAATCAGTCTTCAGGCGGTGAAGTTCAGTCTTTACTTATGACTCTGACGTCGGTGCTGCCGTCACGCTGAAAATCTCGAATATCGATGAGAGGTCGCGCGAGGCATAAGGTCGAGAGTGAGGGAGCAAAAGGCACCACCAATACACCGCTGCTCCATGGAGGATGCTTTCGCCGAGTGTGAACGGCCAACTCGTAAGCAATCGAATGGAGCGACATTGATGCCAGCAGCCCATGACATCTTTCCTTCGGTCTTCGAATCGTCCGTTCCGGGAATTGTGATATTCGACGCACGCGGAACGATTCGAAACTTCAGCCCCTCCGCGGAAAGGCTCCTCGGTTACGCCGCGAGCGAAGTTATTGGATCCAATGCTCTGGACCTTCTCATTCCCGAAGACCGTGAAAAGTTCGCTTCGTACGTCGAGGAATATCAGAGAACCGGAATTTCTCGGCTCGTCCTCGACACCGCTGAAGTGTCGGGCTTTCGTAAAGACGGCTCCATCCAGCCCATGAACATTTCGGTCGGACAATTTGAATTTGAAGGTGAATCACTGTTCACCGGCACCATGTACGACATTTCCTTGGAATTGGAGAACCGACAAGAACTAGCCAGGAGTGAGGCGCGTTTCCGTCAACTCGCCGAAAGCATCGGCGAGATGTTTGCGCTGCGAACGATTGCGCCGGTTCGCTACGTCTACATCAATCCAGCCGTGACGAAGATCTACGGTCTGAGTGTTGAAGCGGTGCTCGCCGACGCGGCCGTCTTCTTTGATGTCGTCCATCCTGACGACGCCGAGGCCGTTCGTGAAGCCATGAAGATCGCAGACTCGGGCGAGACGATCGCCATTGAGTTTCGAATCATCGTGAATGAAGAGATCCGCTGGATCATCGCCCGTTACAGTCCGGTTGAGTCGCTACACGAGGGCAGTCCGCTCGTCGCCATTCACGTCACGAACATCACGCAGCAGAAGCAGTTCCAAATGGCGCTCGAACTTTCCCGGGAAGAAGCGGAACGGGCCAACAACGCAAAATCTGAATTTCTCTCTCGTATGAGTCACGAGCTTCGCACGCCACTCAACGCAATCCTCGGCTTCGCTCAATTACTTGCGATGGACGAACTCAATCCCGAACAAACCGAATCGGTCGAGCAGATTACACAAGGTGGACAACATCTCTTGAATCTCATAAACGACGTTTTGGACATCTCACGTGTTGAGACCGGACAAATGGAATTCTCGGAGGAGAGAGTTGTCATTGCGGACGTGTTGCGTGACGTGAACGGACTTGTCTCACCACTAACTTCTTCGAGAAATATTCGAATCAACCTACCGACGGGCGACCTCGATGCTTGTGTCGTCGCTGACCGACAACGACTTCGACAGGTGCTCTTGAACTTGATGTCCAACGCCATAAAGTACAACCGCGACAATGGAGAAGTTTCAATTTCCTGTGCAACGAACGAGGAGAAACTTCGCATCACCGTGAGCGACACCGGTATTGGTATTCCCGCCTCTGAACTGGAAAGACTCTTCACACCGTTTGACCGCCTGGGAGCTGAAGCTACGGGCATCGAAGGGACAGGTGTGGGGCTTGCGCTTTCAAAAAGCCTGATGGACATGATGAACGGAACGATTGAAGTCACGTCGACCCACGGCGCCGGCAGTCAATTCAGCCTGATCCTTCCGCTCGATTCCAGTGCCACGACACAGTCAACAGATCGTTTGGATCTTCTCGACACACACCATCACACCCTGGAACGCAGTGGAAACATCCTCGATGTGGTCTATATCGAGGACAACATCGCGAACGTCACGTTGGTCGAACAAGTTGCACGCCACTTTGGAAACGTGAACATCTTCCACTCGTTGCAAGGCCGCGTGGGACTCGACTTAATTGCATCCATTTCGCCGGGGCTCGTGTTGCTCGATCTGCACTTACCCGACATACCTGGTGAGGAAGTTCTGAGACGTTTACGCGCCGACGCAGTTACTGCGGATACACCAATCTTGATTATCAGTGCGGACGCGACACCCGGGCGAATTGAACGTCTGCTGGAACTTGGCGCCAACGGCTACGTGGCGAAGCCATTTGATGTCGAAGTCCTGACTGAGTGGTTCGATTGGGCTGCGAGTCTGAAACGAGAATCATGACACCAGAATTCAATTCCCTCGACGACCAAATCAATGCCGCGCGCATCTTGGCGGTCGATGACCACGAGGCGAACAATCTCCTGCTCGCCCAGCTCTTGAGGCGCGATGGTTTCCGACACGTGCAAATCACAAGTGACCCTCGAGAAGTCGCCACGCTACTGTTCGATTTCAACCCTGATCTCATCCTTCTTGATCTTCACATGCCCCACATGGATGGCTACGAGGTGCTCGAAGTCATTCGCCAATTTTCGGCGGGTCAGTATCTTCCAGTACTGGTGCTCACCGCCGACACTTCGAATAAAGCTCTTCATCGAGCTCTCGCGGCAGGCGCTAATGACTTCTTGGTCAAACCTCTCGACGCACTTGTCGTGTCGCAGCGAACGCGCAACCTCCTCACGACCCGGATCATCTACCAAGAACTCCGCCGACAGAACGCACTGCTTCGCGCCCACGTTGACGTGCTCGAAGTCACGCGGCCACGCGACGAGGAGTCCTTCGAACTGCGAAAGGCCCGCATCTCTGCGGTACTCGAAGGGGACGGTCCCTCGGTGCACTTTCAGCCAATCGTTGACCTCGCCACTCGCACCATCGTTGGCTTCGAGGCTCTCGCTCGCTTTGAGATGGATCCGCAGCGCACTCCTGACGTCTGGTTCAGTGAAGCGTTCGACGTGGGTTTGGGGACAAAGCTCGAAATTAAGACAGTTCGTAAGGCCTTGGAAATGCTCCCTCAATTCGACGAAGGTCAATTCATGTCCCTGAACGTCTCGCCCGAGACCATCATGTCGAACCTCACGACCCAAGTCGACGCGTTGGTCGACTGGGAACGGGTGGTGATCGAACTCACCGAGCACGTGTCAATCGAGGACTACGCAACGGTGAACGCAGCGCTCCAAAAACTCCGCACTGTTGGTGCGGGACTTTCCGTTGATGACACCGGCTCAGGCTTCGCCAGCCTGCGCCACATCTTGAACCTCGCACCCGATTACGTCAAATTAGACGTCTCTCTTTGTCTCGGTATCGATAAGGACCCCGCACGTCAAGCTCTCGCTAGTGCCATGGTCACCTTCGCCACCAAAACCGATTGTGTGATCATCGCTGAAGGCATCGAGACCCAAGATGAACTCGACACGTTGAGTGCCTTAGGCGTTGACTTAGGTCAAGGCTTCTTCCTCGGTCGACCAGGGCCCCTCGCAACGAAGACCGAGTCCTGAGTAAGAACTGAGCCCTAGCGCTGGTTGTATTTCACGCGCGCCGTGGTGCCATTGGCCATGTCGATGGTGAACGTGAACACCCCGTTTCTCGATCGCGGTCGCACGCTGACACGTATGCCCAAGACAGTGCCCGAGTCCGAGAGCACACTCACGACGGTGCCCCCATGACTGGTCACCGTGGGTCGTCCCGAGAATCCGCTCCCGATGATCTGCATGGTCACGGTGTGCCCCGCGACCGCGTGGCCAACCACGTATTGAGCGATGGGTCCGATGATCACGGGAGCCACTTTCGTCGCCGCCACGCTCAAGGTGAAGACGAATGTGCCGACGTCGCCGTAGGGATCTGAGGTCGTTCCGGTCGCTCTATAGTTTCCGGGTTGCAGAACCGAGGAACTGGTGACCAGACCAGTGCTCGAGACCGTGAGACTGGGCGCACCGGTCAGCTGGACAAAACTGACGGTTCCATCATTGTGGCTCACGCTCAATTGAGCGCTGAAAGAGGACGAGGCGTCGGTGGTCACCGAGCCGGTGGTCGGGGAATTTTGCGTTATCGCTCCCACGAGAATGCTGAAGCTAAATACTCCGACGTCCCCGCTCGTATCACTCGTGGTACCTGACGCGCTGTACGTACCAGCTGGAAGCTGCCCGTTCGCCGTGACGATCCCGGTGCTCGAGACCAGAAGATTCGGTGCCCCGGAGCTTTGGGTGAAGGTCGTGGTCCCGAAGTTTCCGCTCACCATCAATTGGGTGTTAAACGAAGAGGTCTGGGTTGTCTTCAACGTTGCCGACGTCGGTGCGTCTTGGACGATCGTTCCGACGTTCAAGAGGAAGGTGAACAGGCCAACGTCGCCATTGGTGTCACTCGTAGAGCCGGTCGCGACGTAGGTTCCCGCAGCCAACGCACCAGAGGTCGTAACGCCTCCCGTACTCGAAATGACGAGACTCGGGGAGCCCGCCGATTGAACCCACGTTACGGGCGTCGTTGCACCGCTCACCACCAGCTGGTCGGTGAACGTCGATGAAGCTGCAACACTGATCGAAACCGCGCCGGGTGTACTCACGAGACCGCAGATGTAGTCGCCATCGAGACCTTGGGATGGATACTGAATCATCGCGACTCGACCGCCCGTGAATGAGGACAGCGCGCACGCCGCTTCCGCCGCGGCCAACGTTGGATAACCCGGCATCCAAACCGGAATGCTCGAGAACGCCGTGGGCGGGGTACCGGTGATGGTGTGCCACTGTTGAGCGGTCGAGTAGATGCCAATGTCACTCACTCCGGCGCTCTTCAAATACGCGATCGATCCGAGCAACATTGATTGATCAATGAGTTGTGAGGCGGTCGTTGGTCCGTAGGCCGCTTCGATTGATTCCCACATGTTGCCGGTCTCCACGTCGAGCCACCACTTCGCCCCGATTACCGCCGTGGACGGCGAAGAGGCGCCGTCTTGGGTCTCGGCGGTGAGCGCGTTCTCATACGAGACCTTGGCCGCATTCCATCCCCAGTCGTAGGAGCACGCGGGCGAGTTGGCACCGCTACACGCCACGGGCGAAGTCTGACTCGTGGGCCACAGCGAGGTGTCAGCCGGACCGGGACTGCCGGTGTTCATGTAAAACGAAGGGGCTCCACTCGTCGTGGTCTTGGCCCAGGCGAGTTCACTCGCGAGGCAAGGATTGGTTGAGAAGGGATGGCCACCGTTCACGCCGACAATGCCGAATCCCGCCTCCGGCAACGAGCGACCGCACTGAGGGAAACTCACGTCGAAGCCCGTTGAGGCGTTGGTCGTCTGTGCCGACGCACTGAGCGCCGTCACTAACTGGACCGTACACAACAACGAGAGACCGAGCAAGACTCGAAGGATTTTGTTCTGCACGCCACCTAAGCCTATGGCGCCGCTACGTGACGATTTCGACGATCGGGCTTAGAAAACCCTAAGAACGCGCGCCAGTTGAACTCGTCATTCAATCTTTACATTGAACGTTCTGATATGAAATTAATGAACGCCGTGACGGCTCGGTGGTCGCACGATGCGCATGATGAAATCGCGATGCTCCTTGGGTGTCAGGTTCAACACGTTGGAGCCCGCGGTGATCACTTGGCCCACTGAAGACGACCAAAACACCGAAACGAGTGCCCGCGAATCTATGTCGCCGTCAATCCAACCGAGTTGTTGCGCCGATTCAATCACTGTCACCCATCGATCGAATTGGATATCCAGTAATTCGCAAAAATGACTTTGTGAGAATGGATCCATCCAGATGTCATGCAAGAGCTCGTAAATACCCCATCGATTCCCCACTTGGCCCGAGGACCAGGCAAGTTCCAGGTTTTCTTGGACCGCGTTCAAGAATCCGTCCAAGTCTTCGTTCGCGAGGGCCTCCTCGACGCGAAGTTGAACGAGGTGGTGTGATTTCACCAGCGCGAAATAATTCGCAAGTTGAGCCTCGCCAATCAATTGTGGGAGCGTGTCAAAAAAGTATTCGACGGTTGCGAGTTCAACGTCGGCCCGCTTGGCGACCTCTTCGAAGGAGATGCCACGACTTCCCTTTTCGCGGATAATCGTCGACGCAGCCGAGACCACACTCGTGCGAGCAAATGAATCTGGCGTATCCATCACAGGTCCCTCCCTCTTGACGAGCAACAACGTCTCGCACGAACCTAGTGAACGTGAACCAATTGTTCAATGAAATGTTTGGGTTCTGTTATGGACCAAAGTCACATGGCGTTAGAGAAATAAAGTTATGACTTACAAGATTCAAAAAATTAACTTAACGTTTGGCGATCCCTCGCCGACGCGCTCGTTATTCGAACGCCGAAGAGATTGGAATCACGCGATTCAGCGCGTTCAACGTCGCCATCGCCGCCGACGTGACGTCGTTCTCGGCTAACGCGATGCCGTACATATCAGAGTCATTCGCGAACGGTCGAAATGTCACTACGACGGGCCAACCTCGCGGCGTCGCGAAATTGACAACCGATGCCAGGTAGTAGGGCACTTCAATACCGAGGTCGCGCAATGCAGCGAGCGTCGCTTCCGCGCCGCCTATCAACTGTCCACTTCGAGCGTGTCCCTTCCCGAGTCGGCCTGCGAAATTAAGTTCGACCTCACTCGAACCAGTTTCTGGATCAAATGACGTGTTCAAGAGATTGACTCGGATCGCCCGTGGATCCTCGGGCTTAAAGATCGTTCGAGGCGTCATCGACTACTGACGGAACTCCTCCGAAAGAGCAGGCTCGAAACGAAATTTGTTTCGCCATGACTCAAAATATTCGCCGGGTCTCCGCCCATTCGTGATCAAGGTAATTACGTCCGACATCACCATCGTCGAGATGGCGTATCTCTACGTTGAGGACTCCCGGCAGTGATCGTAACTCCAGTTCAAGATCTTCATCGGGTCGATGACATCATCAGTGAGACATTCCTCTTCTTCTCGTAGAGCCGAGCATCAGCAATTCTTAAAAAGATCTCTATTGGATCAGTTGAATCCCGCGGCGAGGTCGACGTCCCACCGAAAACTCAATAACGTCACTCGCTGACTTCAAATTCCACGCGAAGGCGATCGAGAAATCCCTGATGCTTCGAAACCGTCCGATCGTGCTCAGGATCACGGCGAACCTCATCGCCGCCAATTTAAAAGTCCCTCGACCACCGCCACTCCTCAC
This sequence comes from uncultured Acidimicrobiaceae bacterium, assembly GCA_963834545.1. Lineage (GTDB taxonomy): Bacteria > Actinomycetota > Acidimicrobiia > Acidimicrobiales > RAAP-2 > RAAP-2. The sequence continues at coordinate 18,468 of CAWICL010000062.1, forward strand.
TCGAACGATCATCGCCACGCCGAACTGTCGAAGTAAGTCATCGCCAATCGCGTGACCTTGAGTATCGTTGATGATCTTGAAGTCGTTAAGGTCGATGACAAGCAAAGAAAACGCCCAACCATAACGGGCACTCCGCGCCGCGGCTGCATCGAGCGACGTCAGTCAAACGCCCGACGATTTGCGATGCTCGTGAGTGGATCGTGTGACGCGCTGAACCGGGCCAGGTGCAAGGACAACGCGAGTTGACACGCTGTTCGCACGGCGCCTAACTCGACCGCGGGAACGACATCGGGCTCACAAAATACGCCCGGCAACGTGCCAATTCGTGCGGCGAGTTCCGCGTTTATCGCCCGGCCCCCGAGGCGGAACATCTGGGCGCCAAAGGACTCGTGCGAGAGATTCACGACGACGTCAGTCAAGTGGAACGAGCAGCGAGAGCGTCAATGACGGAGTACACGAAGCCAATTCCCAATTCGTTAACTGATAATTCGTCGAGCATCGATTGGAAGAGCCACGGCTCGTAGTTCGTGTCAGGTTCGAGTGCATTTGGCACGCTGAAGCCCGTTTCCTCTACCACTGCGCACCGCCCGTATCAAAAGCAGCGGTCGTTCGAGGCCCAGCACCGTCGGTGACACCCCACCGGCTTCAAACATTGGTCGAAGGTCATCGGCCGAGGATGGACGCGAAATTAAATATCCCTGACCGCGGTGACAACCGAGCTCCAACAACTTCTCAATGATGTCAGTGCTCTCGATTCCTTCAGCGGTCACGCCGAGATTCAGCGCCTGGCCGAGTCTGATAATCATCTCGACGATGGCCCGGTCGTAATCGTCACTCGTGATGCCCTTCACAAAACTCATGTCCAACTTCAACAAGTCAACCGGCAAGTGCTTCAACTCAGTCATCGAAGCGAAGCCCGTTCCAAGTCGTCGAGAGCTACCTCGACACCCAGGTTGCGAAAGCCTCGCAAGATTCCAGCAGTCTTCTCCGGTTCGTCGACGACGGCGTATTCGGTGACCTCGATACAGAGACTGTTCGCGGGCACGTCGTTGCTTTGCAAACAGTGCTCGACGAATTCAACGAGGTCCGAAGCGGCGAATTCGACAGGGGACATGTTGACTCGTACGATCAACGGAATATCGGGAAACTCCGGCGCCAAAGTGCGAGCTGGCGACACGCCTCGGCGAACACCCAGCGACCAATCTCCATCACGAGACCGGTCTCTTCGGCGACCTTGATGAAATCGGCGGCGGCGACCAGACCACGCACGGGGTGCTGCCAGCGCACGAGCGCTTCGACGGCGAGAAGCCGACCCGTGCGCAGATCTACCTCGGGCTGGTAGTGCAGCCGCAAACCAGTCCCCTCGATCGCTTCACGCAATAACAACTCCAGACTCGTTTGTTCATTTGCGGCTTGACGAAGTTCCTCGTCAAAAACGACCGCCTGGTTCCGACCACGCGCTTTAGCGACGTACATTGCGGCGTCGGCCCAACTGAGCAAATCCAGCGGAGACTGAATCGTTCCCGATTCGGCGATGGCGATACCAATGCTCGCCGTATGGCTCACCTGTTGTCCGCCGACGTCACTGGACCGGCCACCAATTCAAGGATGCGATAAGCACTGGAAGAATCTCAAATTCACTCGACGCCTCGTCGATGAGCACGACGAACTCGTCACCTCCGAGACGAGCCACAAAATCGTTCATTCGAACGCTTGTTCTGATCCGATCCGCAATCGTGATGAGCAATCGGTCACCCGAAGCGTGCCCAAGAAAATCGTTCAGGACTTTGAAACGGTCGAGGTCAACGATCAACACTGCCGTCTCGCGGTGAGTGGCCAGTCGATTACGAAGTTCGCGCAGCAACGCGTGACGATTTCGGGAAGATCAGTCAAGTCATCGTGATAGGCGTTATAGGCAGTTCGTTCTTCTGCGTCAATGCGAGCCTGCAACTGTATCAACATTGACGCCACCGCTTGGAGTGCGTTGATCTCTTCGGGCACCCAGGCTCGAAGTTCAAAATGAATGAAAGCGAGAATTCCCCACGTGGTGTCACCAAGCAGCAACGGCACGCCGGCGCCGGCGATCATCGTCTCGCCCGAACCTTTTTCGACACGATCGATGTAACTACTGTTCGCGTCTTCGAGGCCCGGTAGATACGGCTCGCGCAAATCCTTCGTCGCCATAAAGATGGGGTCCGCGTCGAATCGAACCTCGCCGAGTGGATCCGGATCGGGGATGTCTTCACGAATCGGCCACTC
>CAWICL010000063.1:0-22989 GCA_963834545.1 uncultured Acidimicrobiaceae bacterium
CTCGCATTTGTGCAGGCCCGCCAGCCGCCCACGAACGGCCACCTGGTCGCAGTTAACGCGCTGTACTGGAAGACACGACTGGCATATCCCGGTAGCGCGAGAAACGTGTGAACGAACAGTTCGCAGCTCCGCGCCAGTTCGGCGGCCATGTCAGGAGAATCGAGTTTGTAGAAACCGAGATTGACTCGTTCATCGCGATAGATCATCGACAATGTGGCGTCCGTCTTCGATTGATGCTCGAATGGAGAGAAAACGTCACGCACGCGGGCTCCGCATCCAGGATTGACCAGCGCTTCGGCTGCGGCCGTACGCTGACCTTTGGCCCCGACGACGCTACGACGTCGTACTCCGCGGCGGCGTCGCGGGTGCGGCTCGGGATCTCAGCGGCCGTGATTACGTCCCACTCGACGCGCTCCTCTCGAAGAGGGTGTTGAAGAAGGCCAACTGACAACTAAGTTGGTCGGATGGTGACAAGCGCAGCATGCCCCGGATGCGGTTTCGAGTGGGACGTAATCACGGCCGCTGATATCCCGAGCCGCACCCGCGACGCCGCCGCGGCATTCGTCGACGTCGTCACGTCGTCGGGGCCAAAGGTCAGCGTACGGCCGCAGCCCGAGCGCTGGTCAATCCTGGAATACGGAGCCCACATGCGTGACGTTTTCCTCTCCATTCGAGAACGCATCGTGAAGGCATCAATCGAAGACGACGCCATTGGTTCGATGATCTATCGCGATGAACGAGTCAATCTCGGTTTCGCAAACTCGATTCTCCTAAGGACGTCGCCACCGAACTCGGCGCGAGCTGCGAACTGTTCGTTCGCACGTTTCTCGGCTACCCGAGGGATATGCCAGTCGTGTCTTCCAGTACAGCGCGTTGACTCCAAACAAGGTGACCATTCAGTGGGCGGCTGCCCAGGCCCTGCACGAATGCGAGCACCATCTTGGTGACGTTCGTGAAAACCTTCGAGCTCTTGGCCGCGAAGTGATTGGCCTACGTCATCGACGGGCGAACCGAGGCTGTAGGGGTTGGCGACGTGACGCCACCAATTCCGGCCCCATTGCGCTCGTTGGTTCGGGTGAGTATCTTCCCCAAATGACGGCAATCGAAGCGAGTCTGATTGAAGGACGAGCACCGCGTTATGTCGAACTCGCCACGGCCTCAGTCCCGGAACGGCACCCTGACGTTGTGGAACGATGGCACCGCCTTGGTAGGGCGCAAGCTGAGCGAATCGGTGTCGAAGCGGTCATCGTTCCCGTGACCGATCATTCGGACGCGATGAGGAGCGACGTCGCCTCAATGATTGAAGGGGCGGGTCTCATCTACATGTCCGGAGGTAATCCCGGTTACCTGGCCGACGCCCTTCGTGACACGCTCGTCTGGGAAGCAATCGTCGCGGCGCGGAAACAAGGTGCCGCTCTGGCGGGTTGCAGTGCGGGAGCGATGGCGATGACGACGTGGGTCCGTCGTTGCGACACCCCAAGAAGGGAGGCACGCCCGGTCTTGGACTCTTACCCCAGCTCAAGGTCATTCCACACTTCGACATGTTCACCAAGCGGATGCCCGATGTCGCCGCGCGTTTTCTCTTGCCCTTCGACGAGAGTGCCACCGTGATTGGTATTGACGAAGACACCGCCATCATCGGGGGACCTGACGCAATGCCGTTCGTGGCGAACAGTCCGCGTGGATCTTGAGCCGCAGTCCAAAGAAGAAATGCCGAGTGGGACGACGTTTCGGACCGAGCACGCACCAACGTGAGACGGATAGTTCGTCTTGTCGTTGCCGTTGTCGCATCTCTAATGATGCTGACGAGTCCGGCATTAGTCCTCGCCACGACCAACGCTGTAGCAGCTTCGTTGACTCCGACGCTCTTCAACTGCAGCCACAACGAGATTCGTCCCGCAACGATCATCATCTCCTGCGCTGACGCGAATCGATACGTCAACCAGATCAAGTGGACGAGCTGGACGACGACGAGTGCTTCGGGGCAAGGGACATTGAAGTGGAACGATTGTCGACCTACTTGTGTGAGCGGAGCGTGGCACTCGGCCGAGATCACTTTCGTCGCGCGCGATCCACGCGTTGTTGAGCACCGGCTCGTCTTCACGCAACTCGTCGGACCGTCAGGCTCGTGGGGAACCTCGTCAAGGGTGTGGGAACTACCTACCCAATCTTTGGGGTAACAACGCGTTGACGATACGCGTCACTGCAAATCGTCCTCAGACTTCTCACGCTGAAAATTCTCAAACACTTCCACAAGTTTCGAGAGAGCCTCGGACGAGACATCCTCGGGCGTGACCGATCCGGTCAGCGCGATGGTGACCTTCATCTGATCCAAATACGCCGAGCAAGCTTCACACGAGGCGAGATGGCGTTCAAGGCGCCTCCGATCGCGCCACGACAGGGCACCCTCGAGGTAATCACTGACCAGGGCGACGGCCTGGTAACAATTGATGTCTTTCGTCATAACCACGCGCTACCTCCCTTCAATGTGCCTTCCAGTACCTCACGGATCTTCGCTCTACCCCGATGCAGTAACACCCGGACGTTCGCTTCAGACAGATCGAGCACCTGTGCAACCTCACTAGTAGATAGTCCCTCAACGTCTCGTAGCGTTACGACCGATTGTTGAGGCTCGGAGAGGCCGCGAATCGCCTCGCGACACGCTGCCACGACCTCGGCGTTCGCCAGCTTGGCATTGACCAATTCGGTAAAGGGTTCGGGCGGCTCGATCCACATGCCGCCTTCATTAAATCGAGCGCTGGACACCGGACTGACTGGATCCACGCTGACGATTCGATGCTCACGAGTTCCGGTCTTGCGGGCTCGATTCGCCGCGATGCGAAAGAGCCAGGTCTTGAACGACGAACGGCCTTCGAAACGATCAACTCCCTTTAAGACAGCAATCCAGGTGTCTTGAACTACGTCTTCGGCCGAAGCCTCGGAGTTGACGTAGTAGCGAGCCACGCGCACCAGCGTCGCTTGATACTTCTCGACGAGTTTACGAAATGCGTCCTGGTCTCCCGCGAGAATTCGCTCGAGTAACGCATCATCTTCCATGATGCAAGGGTACTGCGCTCGACAGATGTGTAACGCAAATCATCCAGACGGAACTAGTAACGAGCACTCCTGCACTTTTATCTCGACAATGCGATGCAGTCTCCACTCGTGTAGCGAACACGTCGCAACCTGCGTTGCCAAATCATGTGCACTTCACGTGGCGCGATTCACAACTTTGTAACGCGCACGCGACTCACGAGAACTGTTCCTCAGACGTACCAAACCCCAAGGAGAACATCATGCGTTTCAAGAATCACATTCGCCTCCTCAGTGCCTTTGCACTGACCGGAGGATTTGCGGCGAGCGGCATCGCACTCGCTACGAGTGCCGGAGCCCAGTCCGCCACGGGTCCCAGTGCACACGCGCTATTCGTCGAGACCGACGCCGCGAGTGCGAACTCGGTGCTCACGTACCTGCGCGGTAGTGACGGAACCATTTCCTACGCCGGCACCTACGCGACGGGCGGCAAAGGTGGCGCGGGTGCGAATTCGTCCGCCGCTCCACTCGGTAGTCAAGACGGCCTCGGTGCTCGCGAACCAGGACTCTGAGTTGCTGGCGGTGAACGCCGGCAGTGACACGGTTTCGGTCTTCGGTGTCGAAGGGACATCACTCAAACTTCTCCAGCAAGTCCCGAGTGGTGGCGAGTTCCCCAACTCCATCGCCGTGCACGGAAATCTCGTGACCGTTTTGAACGCGGGAGGATCAGGAGCGATTCAAGAGTTCTCGATTGTGAAGGACAAGTTGATCGCACTCCCGAACGAGAACCGTTCACTGGGACTGTCCAACACCACGCCGCCTGACTACGTGCACGGCGCTGGTCAAGTTGGCTACACCCCGAACGGGCAGCACCTGGTGGTAACGACCAAGGACTCCACTAACTCATTCGAGGTCTTCTCGGTCTCGAGCGCAGGGATCATTGGCGCGACGCCGACGATCACCGCGGCGAACAACCCAGTTCCCTACGACTTCAATTTCGACGCGGCGGGCAATCTCTTCGCGATCGAAGCCGGCACCAGCTCGGCGAGTGTGTACGCAATCGCCGCCAATGGCGCTCTGTCATCGCTCGGAACGGTCGCTGATGGCGCGAAGGCCTTGTGCTGGGTGTCGTCCTCGAACGGTTACTTCTTCGGTTCCAACGCCGGAAGCGCCAATATCACGTCCTTTGACGAATCCAGCACTGGCGCGCCACAGATCGTGGCGGCCGTCGCTGCCACGACCCACGCCGGCACCACCGACTCCGTCGTCTCACCCGATGGCAAGTTCCTTTACGTCGAGAGCGGTGGAGCAGGCACGCTCGACGTCTTCGCAATCGGAGCGAGCGGCCAGCTCACCACAGTGACGACCGTCTTTGACGTCCCGACTGCCTCTGAAGGCATCGCCGTCAGTTGATTCCCCTCGAGCGCCGCGTCGGCAACGGCGCGGCGCTCGAGCCCCTCACGATTCACGCTCGTATCCGCGAAGCAGTGCCTTCACGTGGGCCACGGTTGAGTCGATAAAGGGCCACGGAGCGTGCTCGGCATCGATCAACATCCCAAACTCGGTGCAGCACAGACCAATGACGTCTCCACCTCGCGATTGGCAGTCGCTCGCAATCTCAATGAATCGATGACGGGAGCCTTCGCTCACGATTCCCCGCGTTAGCTCTTCGTAGATCATTCGTTGGAGTTCGTCTCGTTGGGGCCCGTCGGGCACGACGACACGAATACCCGCCCGTTCAAGATGCGAGGTGAAGAACTTCTCTTCCATCACGTACTTCGTTCCGAGTAACGAGATTGATCCAAAACCCGATGAGTTGAGTTCACGGGCAATCGCGTCACGAATGTCAATCACCGGAATGGCCACGCTCGCGGCAACGTCGTCGTAGTTGATGTGCATCGTATTGGCCGTGATGGCGAGCACGGTGGCACCGGCCCCCTCGAGTCTCTTCGCCGACTCGGCCAGGATTCGCCCGGTTTGGTCCCACGCTCCTTCTCGTTGCAACGTCACAATCTCGCCGAAGTCGAGCGAATCAATCAGCACGTGCGGCTGTTGCCACGACCCTTTTGACGCCAACGTCATTTGATTAAGGTGCGAGTAGTACGCGCCCGTCGATTCCCACGACATGCCACCAATGAGACCGATGCACGTCATGGTTCACGAACTGGCGAACGAACCGTCACGTAGTGGACGCCGCGCACGAGGAGAAACCCGAAACCAAAGGCAATCGTCGCCTGAGACGCGAACAACACGTGCGCCACGTTGAACAGGTCGATGACGCCCAAGACAAGACCGATGAACTCGACGCCGAGGAGCGCGTGGTCCCACGTCGAAGGCCGGATCTGTCGATAGATCCACAGCGCCACCGCGGGATCGAACACCATCGCGACCAGTCCAATCGCGCCGTGAATGTCCTTTAGTGGTGCGTTCAACGAATACCCGTACGTGCTGAAGAGCAGAAGCAAAAGCAGCGCAACGTAGGCCCAGAGAACTCGCCTCAAGCGTCGTTCGAGCGCGCTGTCCTGGGGCATCGATCTTGCCGCTAGAAACGTGAACACCGCACAGAGCAGGTAGGCCAGCGTGTAGGAGATGGCCGTCTTGATGTGGATTCCGTAATTGCTGAAACCGCCTTCGTCGCGTTTGAGGACGAATCCGGGGTGCAGGCCAATGCAAACGATGACAAAGAACGCCAGCACCCACTGGGCGTAAGTCACGTACGCCGCGGCTCGGGGGTTCACGAGTGCAGTGTAATTCCAAGAGATTTCCCCACGAACCGCAGCGAAGCCCGTCCAACACCCTCAAACTTTCGAGTCCCAGACGCACGTTCAAGAACCTTGTAACGCTCGAAGTACCTCAGAGGACTATCAGTAGGTAGTCCCGGTCGATTCGTTCGGGACCCACCGTATTGTGGAGCGACACGAGAGGTCGCTGTTAGCGAGCGCATCAAAGGGGAAATGTGGTAGGTCTGCTCTTCATTGGCTTCGTCGCGGGCGTCATCGCGGGGATCTCGCCCTGCATCTTGCCGGTACTGCCCGTCGTCCTCGTTGGTTGGACCGCACCCGTTGAAGATATTGATCATCCTTTTCGGGCTCGACGCCGTCGCTCCGCCGCGGTGGTCGCGGGGCTCATCGTCAGCTTCAGTCTGATCACTGCCGTTGGCTCGGCCGTCTTGAGTGCGCTGGGCCTTCCCCAAGACCTTCTTCGCGACGTTGGTATTGTCCTCTTGCTGCTTTTCGGCGTCGGTCTGATGGTCCCCCAACTCGAAGCGTTACTCGAGCGCCCCTTCGCACGCTTGCGAGGACGCACGCCGAGTGCCACGGGATCTGCCTTCGTGCTTGGTCTTGGTCTCGGCGCGGTGTTCGTTCCTTGCGCCGGACCCGTGTTGGCGGCGATCTCGGTGCTCGGTGCGACCCATCACGTCAGTTTTTACAGCGTGCTCTTGAGTTTCTTCTTCGGTGCGGGCGCGGCCCTGCCGCTGTTCACCATTGCCCTTACCGGAGACCGTCTCATCGAGCGCAATCGCAAACTCTCACGCTCGGCTCGCAAACTCCGCCCGGTCGCGGGCGTGCTCTTGGTCTTAATGGCCGCCGGCATCTTCTTCAACTCATTCAACGGACTCCAGAAACTCGTGCCCGGATACACCAACGTGCTTCAACAACACGTCGAGGGGAACAAGTTCACGCTGAACGCGATTCGCAGTCTGGATCACGAGAATTCGAATGACGGGTCACTCGCCTCGTGTGAAACCGTCGCGGCGACCCAACCCGTGACGACGCTCCAAAAATGTGGCGCCGCGCCCGAGTTCACCGGCATCGTGAAATGGCTCAACACCCCCGGCGACAAGCCCCTCACTCTTCGTTCGCTTCGAGGACGTGTTGTCTTGGTGGACTTTTGGACTTATTCGTGTATCAACTGTCAACGCTCACTGCCTCACGTGGAGGCCTGGTACGCGAGGTACCACCGATACGGTCTGGACGTCATTGGCGTGCAAGCTCCCGAGTTCGCCTTCGAGCACGTGATCAGCAACGTGAAGAGTGCCGCCAAAAGCCTCGGCGTCAAGTACCCGATCGCGGTCGACAACAACCTGAAGACCTGGACGGCGTACTCGAACGAGTACTGGCCCGCGGAATATCTGATCGACGCTGAAGGAGTCATCCGTCACGTCGATTACGGCGAAGGCAATTACAACGCCACCGAGCAACTCATCCGCAGCCTCTTGAGCGCTGCCAATCCCAGTCAAAAACTGCCCCCGTCAACCAACGTCGCCAACTTGACACCCACGGTCCAAACGAGTCCCGAGAGTTACCTCGGCTATAACTACGCCTCGGAGTCGTACCTGGTGGGTTCGCAATTGACTCCCAATCAAACGGCGCTCTATCAGTCGCCGTCCAACATTCCCGTTGGCGAGTTCGCGATGTCGGGGGCGTGGCGCGCTGGTCCCCAAGAAATCACCGCGGTCGACAATTCGGTCATCAACATCAACTTCCAAGCGAACGACGTCTATCTCGTGATGAGTGGGGACGGTACGATCAGCGAGTACCTCAATGGTGTGGCCTACAAAACGGTCAACGTCTCGGGCTACCCTCGCCTCTACACACTCTTCAAGAACAAGGCCAACGTGCAAGGAAAGCTCGAACTGCACTTCTCCAAAGGACTCGAGGCCTACGACTTCACCTTTGGATAGGGATCGAGACATCTCGGTGGTGACGCTCGAACCTCATCCCAGGGGCGAGGGCGGCCCCGTGGATTAACGTCAAGGGTGCTGAACGCTATGACCGGCACCGATCGTGCCCGCAAGGAGTTGAAATCGTGTCGAACTCGACCGCAAAAATCATTGTCTGCGACGGCGATCAGACCGGACAAGAACTCCTGAACGAGGCGCTGCGCGTGATGACGCCCGAACTCTTGGGGGTCCCGCTCGAATTCGTGCACTACGACCTCTCACTCGAGAAGCGACGATCGACGAACAATGACGTGGTGCGAGATGCCGCGGCGGCCATGGTCGAGACCGGACTCGGTCTAAAGGCCGCCACCGTCACCCCGCCCGAGATCGGTGGCGTCGGTTCTCCCAATCGTCTGTTGCGCGAAGGCATTGGTGGATCGGTGATCGTACGCACGGGTCGACGCATACCAGGCGTGTCACCCGTCGTCGCAACCAATAAGCCAATCATCGTGATCCGCATGGCGGTCGGTGACGCCTACGGTGCGGATGAGGGGCGTCAGGGAACACCCGGCGCCTTTGGTGAAGTCGCGTGGCGCACCGAGCGCATCGAACGCTCGACGTGCCGCTTCGTCGCGGAGTATTCCTTCAAAGCCGCCCATCAAGTGGGAGGCGTCGTCTACGGCGGTCCGAAATGGACGGTCTCGCCAACGTACGAGGGAATGCTGAAAGAAGAGATGGACGCCGCCGCGGCTCGCTACCCCGACGTTGTCTATCGACCAACGCTGATCGACGCGCTCTACGCGGGGCTCTTGACCGAGGTGCACGATCAAACCCTCGTGATTCCCGCCCTCAATCGCGACGGTGACTGCTTGAGCGACCTCGTGCTCGCGATGTTCGGCTCAATCGCGGGCGCCGAGTCGGTGCTCATGTCCTTGGACGAGAATCTGCACCCCATGGTCGCCATGGCCGAGGCACCACACGGCACCGCGCCGAGCCTCGAGGGCAAGAACGTCGCGAACCCAATGGCCATGCTGCTCGCCGAAGCGGCGCTGCTCGATCAAGCCGCGCTCCACCTCGATGACCCCGCGTACGAACATGCCGCGAGCCGCTTGCGACATGCGACGCTCGAGGGCGCCTCGGCGGGCGTTCGCACCTTTGACCTCGGCGGCGAGTCAACGACGAGCGGCGTCGTCGATGACGTCATCGCCCGCCTGCGCTCTTAGGGCAGCACGATTTCGAAACCGAACTCGAAGGTATCAAGACACGAGACGAGCGTCGTCAAGAGATCGGCGTCACCCTCAACGCGAAGTTCACCCGACGAGATCAACTCCTCGAGGGTCTTCGAGCCCGACGCGATGCCAGCGAATCCTTCGAGTGTCGTCGATAGCTCCACCTGAGCTGCATCGTGTCGCACACCGCGCTTGGCGTGTACGACTCCGTGTCGTACGCCGAAGCTCCACGTCTCATCGCGGTCACGAACCACCATGTTCACCTCGATGTCCAAATCCCCCGCTCGCGGTCCATTGAGTCGAACCCCGAGCAGGTCTATAAGCAGTTCGACCGTCATCGAAGCAACAATCCCTGGACCGAGCGCGTTACCCTTGACGCCCTTCAATGCGGTGCCGTTCGCTCGCAGTTCGAGGGCACCAGTCAAATAGAAATCACGCCACGGACCTGACTCACTCTGATAGCCCAGTTGTTCGAGCGCGTCAGCCTGCAAGAGTCGAGCTTGCTCGTTGTCGGGTTCGGCGAATACCACGTGATTGACCAATTCGACGACCCAGCGATAGTCACCGAGATCGAAATACTTCTGCGCTTTGGCCAGCATGGCGTCGGACCCTCCCATGCACTCGACGTAGCGAAGTGCGGCTTGGACCGGAGGGTGAGGCCACAAGTGAGCCGGATTCCCGTCGAACCATCCGAGGTAGCGCTGGTAAACGGCTTTGGAATTATGCGAGACCGTGCCGTAATAGCCGCGGTTGAAGAACTCATCTCCCAGTCCGCTCGGCAACTCGAGTTGTTCGGCGATCTCGTTCATGGTCAGTCCCAAATTCGCGAGGCGAAGGGTCTGGTCGTGCACGTAGCGATAGGCGTCACGCTGGCTCGCGAGAAAGTTCGCAATTTCGTGTGTTTCCCAGCGCGGCCAGTGATGACTCGCAAAGAGCACGTCGGTGTCAGCTCCGTAGAGCTCGAGTGATTCATCGATGTACTTGCTCCAGACCAGCGCGTCCCTGATCTGTGCTCCGCGCAGGGTGTAGACGTTGTGCTGGTTCGCCGTGCAATTCTCGGCCATGCAGAGGGCGCGCGAATCGGGGAAGAACACGTTCATCTCGGCGGGCGCCTCCGTGCCAGGTGTGATCTGAAACACCATCCGTACACCGTCGATACTGAGCTCACTGCCGGTATGTTCGATCTCCATCGTCGGAGCCACGAGGCCGACGCTCGGTAGCGCAGGCAGTCCCTTGCCGAGTCCCGTGTCGACGTGTCCTTGGGCGTCGTGGGGAAGGAACGCGCCGTACATGTACATCGCTCTGCGCAACATGACGGTGCCCGCGAGGACGTTTCGCTAATGGCGGCTTCGAGGAATCCGAGTGGCGCGATCAACTGCACGTTGCCCGAGCGAATATCGTCATCGCTCAACAGTCCGTGAATCCCGCCAAAATGATCGGTGTGACTATGGGTGTAGATCACAGCGTGCACCGGACGCTCGCCGAGATGTTCACGCACGAGATCCAGTGCCGCACGGGCGGTCTCTTCTGCCGTGAGCGGATCGATCACGATCCAACCCGAGTCGCCCGCGATGAAGGTGATGTTCGAGATGCTCCATGCCGCGCACTTGATAGATACCCGGTGCGACTTCGAAGAGACCGGCGATGTTGTTGAGTCGACCCTGACGCCATAGGCTCGGATTGACCGTTGCCGGTGGTGCATCAATCGTCGTTGGATCATCTAAGAACACGTAACTGTCGAGGTCCCAAACCGCGTGACCGAAACGACCAATGACTTGACGAGGATTCGCCGGAGCGAGTCGACCACGTTCGGCCAGATGGAAATCATTTCCACGCAAAGTGGAGATCTCCCGTTGCGTCATTTCTTGAAGTTCTTGTGTAGCGGCGCTGGCGGGTTTGCGTTCTGGTGTTCGTAACGACACGGCGTTCCTCTCATGATGCTGTCGAGGTGAACGTAACACGAACCAGAGGGTTGTTCACTCGCAGGAAAATGCCCCTCCGCCGGATCGCATCGCCACCCCCAAGGTAAAGCGAAGATGAATTCTGAAACAAAAGTTAACCAACTACGCACCTATCACGGCGACGACTGGAGGGTCTCTTGCTAGAAGTGAAGTGTGCATAATTCGTTCGTTCTGGTCTTTGTCGTCCTCATTGCCATCGCCTTCGACTTCACAAATGGTTTTCACGATACCGCCAACGCCGTAGCTCCAACGGTTGCCACCGGAGCACTCAGGCCTCGCACTGCCGTCCTCTCTCCAGCACTCTCAACTTGGTGGGTGCGTTCTTGTCATTAAAGGTCGCTGCAACCGTAGCGAGTGGAATCGTGAGTCAGGGCGACATCATCATGCCCGTTGTTTTAGGAGGACTATCATTGGGGCGATTGCGTGGAACGTGACGACCTGGTACTTCGGCATTCCATCGTCATCAAGTCATGCACTCATTGGTGGGGTCATCGGGGCGATGATGGCTCACGCCGGTACGAGTGCGGTGTTGTGGAGTGGCATCGTTGGCAAGGTCCTGGCTCCTTCGATTGCTGCGCCGATTTTTGCTCTTGGCATCGCGGCCATTGCCACCGCTCTCGCACGTCGCTTCACAGAGCGCGGAAGATTCCACCAAATCATCGAGCATGCGCATTGGCCAAATTGGTTCGTTCTCTGCTCTCGATCGCCCACGGCACAAATGATGCACAAAAGACAATGGGTGTCGTCACGCTGGCACTGGTCGCGAACGGGACCCTCAGCGCCAACAGCGCCACCCCCAAATGGGTTGTTTTGATGTGCGGTCTCGCGATCGCAGCGGGAACCTTGATCGGAGGGTGGCGAATCATCCGAACCATGGGACAGGGTTTCACCAAACTCAGCCCCACCCAGGGTTTCGCCGCACAAATGACCTCGTCGGTCGTAATTCTCTCTTCGAGTCATTTCGGCATGCCGCTCTCGACGACTTACGTCGCGACGGGTTCGATTCTGGGCTCGGGCGCTGGTACGAAGAAGCGCCGAGTTCGGTGGAGGCTCGCTGGTCGCGTCGGGTTCGCCTGGCTCATTACCTTGCCCCTCTCGGGTCTCTGTGGAGCCATTACGTTCTACGGACTGCGAGCATTCGGCTCGGATTCTCGGGAGCCGTCATCATGTCCACGGCCCTTCTAAGTTACTGCAGCATCATCTTTCGACTTTCGCGACACGACAAGATCGACGCCCACAATGTCAATGACAAGTGGGGCGAACACTCCGAGGCCTTCGAGAAATCTCTCGAGCCTTCCAATGATGAGGTAACGGTATGACGAGCGTGATCGCGACGCCACTGATTGACTGGCACGCACTCTTCCAGGTTTTCTACGTCAGTTGCGCAACTGGGATTGGCATCGTAGCGCTGTTCTCTGTTGGCGTGTATTCGCTCTCGCTGCACCATCGCGAGTCGCACGTCGTTCGCGCTGCGCAGTCTGAGCTTCGTCATGATTTTGCTCGTGAGTCTGGTGATCGCGGCGACGGCTGTCTGGGGCTTCTACGTCATTGTGCATAAGTAACCAAGGATGTCCCCACTCGCGCTCAGGCTCTAAGTTCTCTGTATGACTGATCGAACCGTCCACTTCCCCACGACGTTCTCGTGGGGCACCTCGACCTCCGCGTATCAAATTGAAGGCGGTGGTGACAATACCGACTGGTGGCGTTTCGAACGCTCCCCCGACACCGTGGCCGTCGAAGAATGCGGCGACGCGTGCGACTCGTGGAATCGCTACGAGGAAGGACCTGACCTGCTCGTTCGCTTCGGGCTCAATTCGTTTCGCCTCTCCATCGAGTGGGCCCGCATCGAACCCGAACCCGGCGTCTTCTCTGACGAAGCGATCGAACACTATCGTGCCGTTCTCCAAGCCTGTCGCGCGAGGTCGATTCTTCCGGTCGTCACCTTGCACCACTTCACGCTTCCCCTCTGGGTCGCGGATCGCGGAGGTTTCGAGAATCCCGAAATCGTCGAGTGGCTCGCGAACTACGCCCGCCGCGTTGGTCGCGAGTTTGGCGAACTGATTGGTATTGCGTGCACCATCAATGAGCCCAACATCGTCGCGGTGATGGGCTACGCGATTGGTCTCTTCCCTCCCCAGGTTCAAGACTCCGAGCGCTTCGCCGCGGTGAACGTCATGATGCGAAAGGCTCACGTGGCGATGCGCGACGCCCTACGCGAAGGCCCGGGCACCTACCCCATTGGACTGCCACTTTCGATGCAGGAATACGAAGCGTTGCCCGGAGGCGAGCAGCGCATGGCCTCGATGCGCGAGGAGATGGAGGACAAGTACTTGCTCGCGCTCGAGGGTGACGATTACGTGGGCGTGCAGTGCTACACCAAGATGGTCGTCGGTCCCGACGGACTCGTCCTGGACTCGCCCGGCGAGAAGACGGAGATGGGATACCTCTACTGGCCCCAGTGCGTCGAAGCGACGGTGCGTCGTGCTGCCGAACTCACCAACCTGCCCATTATCGTCACCGAGAACGGCATCGGGACCAACGACGACGAACAACGGATCCGTTACTTAGGCGAAGCGTTGCGAGGACTCTCGCGAGTTCTTGCCGACGGCATCGACGTACGCGGCTATTTCCAATGGTCGCTCTTGGACAATTTCGAATGGTCCCTCGGCTACGCACCGAAGTTCGGCATCGTGAGCGTCGATCGCACGAACTTCGCTCGCACGCCCAAACCTTCAGCCCAGTGGTACGCGAACGTCGTGAAGGACTTTCCCGCGAGCGTCCTGTAGGCACCTAAAGCATCAAACGCTCGATCTGGGCGATCGGTGCGTCAATCTCCTTCAGGGCTTCACGCAGTGCCTCGACCTCGGCGGACATGCGAAGCGCAGGTTCACTCAAGAGATTGCGTTGCTCATCCGGGTCTTCTCGTCGATCGAACTTGACGTCGCCGTGAAACGATGACATCCTCGCCCAGAACGGGACCTCGTCGGCGACGCCGTAGGGCTGCTTGATCACTGGAACTTCCGATCCGGGCATGTGGCTCAACGTGGCGCGCACGTTCGGACGCGCGAGTCGCACTTGAGGATACGCGTGGATCGGCATCGTCGACCATCGATTCGAATACAACTCGAGGGGACGATTTGACTTGACGGGGGCTCGAACGAACTTCACTTCGTCGTCAACGTAGACGACCTCGCGCCCCCAGATCCCCGTGAGCAGATGGTTTCGCGTGCTCGGACCCGAACCGCTCAACACCGGCGCCAACGAGTGACCGTGCGTGCGATGTTCGGGCTTCACGCCAAAGACGTCGCACAACGTCGCGTGCACGTCGACTGTCGTGGTGAGACTCGCGACGTCGCTCGCCTCGCGACCAGGCCAGGCGATCATCAAAGGGATGTGTCCCATCTCGGCATAGATGGGTACGCCGGGCTTTCCCCATATGCCGCCGCGTTCACCCAGGTAGTGGCCGTGATCAGTCATGACGATCACGGCGGTGTCGTCCCAGAGCTTTTGCTCGTCGAGCGCGTCGAGAACTCGACCGAAGTAGTGATCGATCATGGAAAGTTTGGCCCCGTAGTTCGCGCGAATCTGACGACCCGTGCGTTCGTCGGGCACCGTGGGTCCCTTGGCGTCGGTGTAGGGGGGCCAGATGACCTTGGGCCCGGACCAATCCTCGTCGTACATCGAGGCCCACGGTTCGGGCGTGTCGAAGGGTTCGTGCGGGTCGAACTCGTCGACGAACAAGAAGAAGCGATCGTGTTGGTGCGCGTTGTCGCGCAACCACTTCGCCGCCGCAGTCATGGTCTGGGGACCTGGGAAATCCTCCTCGCTCCGAAAATACGTTCGTGACACGTCGTAGTTGCGCGCGATTGACGCGGGCTGGGCCTCGAGCGCGGGCGCGCCGAACCACGAAGGATCCAAGCGGGTCTTCCACGGGTCGTCCTCGTGGCCTCGCACGTACGCCCACGCCGAGAAGTCGGTGTGGTAGTTCTCACCACCGGTCTCAAAGAGATGCGGATGGTCGGTGACCAATTGGGTCACGACGCCGTTCTTTCGAAGGTCGTAGGTGATGGCGTCTTCCCAGATCTCGATCGATCCCCAGGGTCGCCACAAGAAATCGAGCGCGCCGCACAAGACGTCGTGTCGCGCGGGCATGCACGGCAGTGAACCCGTGTGATGATTCGTGAAACGAAGTGCACGCTTCGCGAATCGCGTCAGGTTGGGTGTGGTGAACTCGTCTGATCCGTAGGCTTCGAGCAGATGACGATTGAGTGAATCGAGCAAGATCACCACGACGTTTCGAGGCGTCCGCGCGTCAGGTGGCATCGAGCTCGTCATAGCCTCACCGTAGCCCGAGTGTTGGCTTGAACCCCATTGAGGACTGCACTACGTTAAGGCTCATGAGGCCCCAGCTCCAACTGACCGCTCTCGATTGTCCCGATCCACTCGCCCTGGCCGACTTTACTCACGAGTCACGTCCATGGAGATCGAACCGCTCGACGGTAACGAGCCCGGCGACATTGAGTGGGTGCGGCTCTTGAACGAAGGCATGCCCACGCTGGCCTTCCGGCGCGTCCCCAACTACGTCGCGCCGACCTGGCCCGATGGTCCGGTACCTCAGCAGGTGCATCTCGATTTCCTGGTCGATGACCTCGATGACGGGGAGCAGCACGTGCTCTCCCAGGGAGCGACGAAAGCTTCCTTCCAACCGGGCACCACCTTTTCGGGTATTCCTTGATCCGGTCGGACATCCGTTTTGTCTGGTCCTTCCCTACTAGAGGACGCTTTCAACTGAGGCTCAACAACGCAATCCCTGCAACGACGAGCGCGGCCGGGATAAGAACGCGACGGAGTCGACCCTCGCGAAAGACGAGCACGCCAATCAACGCCGCCCAGAGCACCCCGGTCTCTCGAAGCGCACTGACGACACCGAGGGGAGCGCGAATGGGACCAGAGCACAGCGATGTAACCAACCATGGATAGAACGCCGCCCGACATGCCAATGAGCGCTCGACGGGTCCCCGGCCACCATCCTCGGGCTTGACGCGCCACCACGCCGAGCAGCCACACACTCGATTGCAGTGCGAATAACGTCAGCGCGTAGCGAAAGGCGTCCTGGCTCGCGCGAACCCCGAGCCCATCGATGACTGTGTAGATCGCGATCGCCGCGCCCGTCGCCAGAGCCCACATCACGCCTTGGCGATACCGAACCCCCGCCGCGTCGTGCGGCGAGACTGATGATCCCTACGACGATCACCACGACGCCCGCCAGACCGCGCGCACTGATGTGCTCACTCGCGAAGATGAGGCCACCCAGAGATACGAGCAGCGGGGCAATACCGCGCGCAATGGGATAGGACTGGGAGAAGTCGGTTCGTCGATACGCGCCCATCAAGAACAGCTCGTAGCCGACGTGACAAAGTATCGAGAAGAACAGGTAGATGAACGAGGCTGACTTGGGAACACCGACAAAGGCCAACTGACCCAGCACACCAGGGCCACCCCAAGATTCAACAAGGCGAAACTCGCGAATTGATCGTGCAGGCTCTTGGCCATGGCGTTCCAGAGCGCAGGACGAGCCCCGCACCAAGTACTACCAACACCACCGTGAGATTCATGCTCGAGCGTCAATGTCTCGAGGGCAGCGGACGCCAGGCACGAGCGCCATTCTACGAGTGAGGCTTCGCCGGGGCTCGGCTCGAAGCGGGGCCAACCAACCCGATAGACTGACACTTCGCGTCTCGAGGTCTGACTTCGAGAACACCGAGGACCTGTGGTGCAGCTCGGAGTGCACGCCGCCCTGTCAAGGCGGAGGTCGCGGGTTCAAATCCCGTCAGGTCCGCTCGACCCCGAAGGGGTGACGAGGAGGTCGAGTAGCTCAGTTGGTAGAGCGCGCGCCTGAAAAGCGTGAGGTCACCGGATCGACGCCGGTCTCGACCACCAACCGGTCGTCTCTTGAAAACCCTGGGACGACCGTCTTCATTTTCGAAGCGCCGAACCCGGATCCGGCTGTGCGCGTGCTCTGGGTGCGATGCCACGTACCCTCCGACACCAAATTGAGACGAAGTCCACGCAGGGCGATCTCGTGCTGGCCCACCTTCGCGTTCACGAGGCCCAAGGGTTCGATGCGCGCGACCACTTTGGAGTCGAAGCGGCGCTCGACCAGGTACGCACTCACCTGGTTGTGATGCTTTCGCGACGTCCTCGCCGAGCGATAGAAGTGCGCTGTACGGATTCTTCATTCGTTGGAGCCATCGACGAACGGTACTGAACCGGTGTCACAAGGCGTGACACAATGCATCAAGACCAGGGGGATCATGATCGACTTGCCACACGTCCAACCCGCTTTCGCCAGCCAGCCCGCGCGAGTCGAGTGGCCCACGAACGAGTGGCCACGAGCGAATCGCCCGGCGTCCGCGGCCCTCACCAAGGTCGTCGACGAGGTCTTCGAGATGCCCGAGCTCGCCCTTACCAACGCGGTAATCGTGATCAAAGGCGGCGAAGTGCTCGTCGAGCGATACGCCGGGGTGAAGGAGTACTTCGACCGCGACCCCGAGCCCATCGACGCGACGAGTCAACTGCTCTCGTGGTCAATGGCCAAATCAATGTTGCACATGATCATCGGCACCCTCGTCGACCAGGGCCGCCTCGATCCCGACACGCGTGCACCGGTGCGCGAATGGCCGATCCTGGCGACCCGCGTCACGATATTTTGTTGCGAGATCTGCTCGCGATGCGCGACGGTCTCGCGTTCGTCGAGAACTACGAGATTGGCCAGACCAGTCACGTGATTGAGATGTTGTTCGGCGAAGGCAAGGAGGACATGGCGGCCTACTGCGCGGCCCTACCGCTCGCGCACCCACCGGGGAGCTACTTCAATTACTCGAGCGGCACCACCAACGTCTTGAGTCGCATCGTCGCCGACCAAGTGGGCTACGCCGACGCCTACGACGCGTACCTCACCAAAACACTCTTTGGACCCTTGGGCATGCGAAGCGCCGTGGCGACGTTCGATCCAACGGGCGTCTTCGTGGCGTCGAGTTACGTGCACGCGACGGCCCTGGACTTCGCCAAGTTCGGTCTGTTGTACCTTCGCGGCGGCGAATGGAACGGCCAACAACTGATCTCACGCGCCTGGGCCTCGAGCGCCCAGGTGCCCCTCAGCAAAGACCCCGACAGTGAGTACTTCTACTCGTGGCAATGGTGGGTGACTGGCGATAAATACGGCACTTACTGGGCGAGCGGCTACGAGGGTCAGATGATAAGCGTGGTGCCCGCACTGGACGCGCTAGTCCTACGATTCGGACACACTCCTGACACGAACTACCCGGACCTAGGGGCGTGGCGTAGTCGCGTGCTCCATGTTCTCGCGAACGACGCGTAGTTCAGCGAAAAAGTCGGCACCAGCCAAGTTCAAATTCGAGCCTCCGGCTTATCGAACCAAGGACCAATGGCGTACAAGGGGACATCGATAATGAGCGAAGGAAAAACCAAGCGCTTGGTCCCAATGAAAACGCTCGACGTAGCTTCGTAAACTCCTTGAGTCCCAGTTCACGGTGGCATTCACCTCGATAAGCACCAGACCTTGCGAATGATCGATGGCGAAATCGATTTCGACCTTACCGTCTTTACCACTGCGACTCCAATACATCGGCGTCTCATTACGACGAGCCACGATTGGTTGAAGGACGTATTGCTCGCTGCGAGATCCCTTGAACCCCTCAACAATTCCGGCACCCTGGATTAACACAACTTGAAAGAAAATTACACACTATACGTACGTAATTCGTGAATTTTTACACAATATACGTACGTATAACGTGCACGAATGTCGGTGAAGTTGTCTCCAGGCACGCACCAATTGCGTGCTCGAAAACTACCCGCGCGCACTAAAAGGCGCGTGGCGAACGTGCGACCAGTGCCTTCGCCGAACCCTACGCGCCCTCGAACGAGAATCCCAAGTCCGTCGCTTCAAAAATTGCCACGAACGGAAAGCCCTGCGCTGCCGCCATGTTGCCCACCGTCCCGCCGCGATCCACCACGGCGAGCAGCAACACCACCGTGGCGCCAAAATCTTGGACAACCTTGGCTGCTTCGAGCAGACTCGTGCCGCGCGTGACGGTGTCCTCAGTTACGACGACACGATCACCGGGCAGTAAGGTGCCCGCAATTCTCGTCCGGCCCCGTGTCCTTCACTTCCTTTTCGCGCCGAAAGCTCGAAGCCTGCGGTCTTTGGTTGCCGCAACGCCGGCGGTGATGAAACTGAGTCCGTCGGCGCCCATGGTGACCCCACCAATCGCGGTGGCGTCGTCGGGAATAATTTCGAGCGCGAGATTTGCCACGTCGAGCATCACCTCGGGTGAGCAGATCGTCTGCTTGGAATCAATGAACCAATCCGAGGTTCGTCCTGACTTCAAGACGAAATGACCACGGCGCACCGAGTGTTCTAACAGATGCTCTCGTACTCGAGAACGAGCGTCGCTCACGCGAGCACCACCGAACCCGTGCCTTTACGAATACTGCCAATCACCGAAGCCGCGATCCCTTCAGCGCGCGCGGTTTCGAGCGGTATCGGTGTCGTCGGAGTCCACCACCACCACCATGCCGAGCCCGCAATTAAAAACGCGCACCATCTCTTCAGCACTCACCTGACCACGGCGCTGAATCTCCAGGAAGATCTCGGGAGTCTCGAAGGCGTCCATGTGGATAACGACGTCCCTCGTGGAGGGAGCGATGCGCACGGCGTTACCCATGATGCCGCCTCCCGTGATGCGCGCCCGGCTCGAAGTCCCTCGCCCATCTTCTTTCGCATCGCGATGATCGCCGGTGAGTAGATCACCGATGGCACCAACAACTCGTCGCCGAGTGACCTCGTGGCGCCCTCGTAAGCACGTTGGTGCAGCGCGTCGGGCGTGGTCATGAGCACGCGGCGTGCCAGGGAGTAGCCGTTCGAGCGAAGTCCGGGCGAAGCGAAGCCGAGGACCGAATCTCCCTTGTGCACCTTGTGCACCCCGAGTTCTTGTCCTTGTTCGACGACGCCAACAGCGAAACCCGCGACATCGAGTTCGTCAGGCTCCATGACGTCGCCGTGCTCGGCGGTCTCGCCCCCGAGCAGGGCCACGTTCGCCACGCGACAACCTTCGGCGATTCCGCGCACCAGCTCCTCGAGTCGCGAGGGATCGAGCGAGCCCACCGCCACGTAGTCGAGCATGAAGAGTGGCTCGGCCCCCAGGCACGCGAGATCATCGACGAGCATCGCCACCAGATCGTGACCAACCGTGTCGTAGCGATTCATCTGACGGGCGACTTCGAGTTTGGTGCCCACGCCATCGGCGGAGGCGACGAGCACGGGACTCTTCATCTTGCTCGTATTCATCTGGAACATGCCGGCGAATCCGCCGATGCCGCCGAGCACCTCGGGACGCCTCGTCGCGTCAACGATGTCCTTGATCCGTCGTACCGCTTCGTCGCCGGCTTCGATCGACACGCCCGCCTCGTGATACGTGAGACCTCCGGCGGGTTGGTCGAGGAGTCGACTCACCAACGACCCCGGTCGGCCCCGACGACCACCGGGGTCGGGGTGGGGTAGTTCCCGGTCAGGCAGGCGTCACAACACTCACCGTCGAGTTGAATCGCCTGCGAGGTGGCGAGCGTGATGAACTCGAAAGTGTTCGATCCAATGAACTCATTCATCTCGTGAATCGAGTGATTCGCAGCTAGCAGGTCGTCGCGCGTCGGGTGTCGATGCCGTAGAAGCAGGGCCACATGAAAGGCGGCGACGAGATGCGCAGGTGCACCTCGGCGGCCCCGGCGTCGCGCAGCATCTTCACGATCGCCCGCGTCGTCGTCCCGCGAACGATCGAGTCGTCGACCACGATGAGACGCTGGCCGTCGATGTTCTCGCGCAGAGGATTGAGTTTGCGCCTCACGCCTCGCGGCGCGCCTGTCTGGTCCGGCGCGATGAACGTGCGACCGATGTAGCGGTTCTTCACGAGCCCATAGCCGAAGGGGATGCCCGACGCCTTCGCGTAGCCCTCGGCTGCGGGCACGCCCGAGTCGGGCACGCCCATGACCAGGTCGGCCTCGACGCGGCGACTGCGTCGGCGAGCAGTTCGCCCATGCGGCGTCGCGCGGCGTGCACCTGGTGGCCCATCAGATAGGTGTCGGGCCGCGCGAAGTAGACGAACTCGAAGATGCACAGCTCTGCCGTTGCCCAGCCGGCTCCATCAGCTGCACCGACGTGCAGGTTGCCCTCGATCGTGACGTCAAGCTCGCCGGGACGCATCTCGCGCACGAACGTGGCGCCCATGACGTCGAGCGCGGGCGACTCCGAAGCCAGGGCCCAGCCTTCGGGCGCGTCGTCGCCGCCGAACCGCCCAGGCAGAGCGGTCGAAACCCATAGGGGTCGCGGATGCCGTGGACCCGCGTCGGCTCGAGGAGCACGAAGCTGTACGCGCCCTCGGTGATCGGTAGCACCTCGCCGAGGGCGCCCGTGAGCGAGTGGCCGGCATCATCGACGCCCGCGAGCAGTTCGGCGACCAGGTCGGTGTCTGAGCGCATCCAGGTGATGCATCCCGCCTCGTCCGCGAGCACCGTCGGCATTGGTGAGGTTGCCGTTGTGGGCGAGGGCGAAGCCCGCGACCCGGCTGCGGTAGACGGGCTGGGCGCTGTCCAGTTCGCCGAGCCCGGCGTCGAGTAGCGGGTATGGCCGATCACCTGGCGCCGCGAGGGCGCGCGAGGGTCGCTCGTTGAAAACGGACTCACGAGCCCTGTCCTTGACCACGGTGATCGGCTCGTGGTTCGCGCTCGCCATCCCCGCCGATTCTTGGCCGCGGTGCTGCAGCGCATTAGAGGGCGTCGAAGCCGAGGTGCGAGACCTCGCGCCCGGGTGCCGCGATCCACGACGCCGCAGGCTTCTTTCAGTGCCCTCTCCACTGTAGGGGTCAACGAATGGCGCGGCACTGAGGCCGTTCCGCACAGCGAACTGAAGCCGATGTGCCTTGTCGGTACGCTAGAGCGGTGATTGGTTACCACCCATTCGAGCTTCTCGGACGGATCGGACTCACCGAGCGAACTCGCCGAAGAAAGCCTACGAACTGGATATTTCGGCCCTCGCGCTCACCGATCACGACACCACCGCGAGTCATGCCAGATGAAGCGGCAAGAGGCCTGCAAGCGACTCGGGATCGAACTCGTGAGCGGCGTTGACCGAGGTGTCCTTGCGCGACAACGAATTCCCCAAGCGGCGCCCGATTCCAGTGTGGGTCCGCGCAACGTCCCGTGCTCGCCTGCTACTTCTTCTGCCGCTCGAGAGCGAGCACCCGCTCCAACAAAAGCTGGGCGTCGCTCGTCGACGACCCGTAACGTACGAAACGTAAAATCCTGGTCGAGGTGCTGAACGAAGGGCTTAGTCGATTGAGCCTGAATTATTGTGCGAACTTGTCGGGAAATGTGATTCTGTTGGTGGACCACATTCGGCTCGCGCCATGCTCGAGCTCCATCCCGAGACGTGGGGATGCGCACCGACGAGGAACGGGCGAGGATCTTCATTGAATGGCTCGGCAGTGATGGCAGTGGCCTACGTGCCAAAGACGAGCATGTCCATCGAAGAGTTCGTCGCCGCCGGATCCGGATCATCCGCGGTGTTCTCGATTGGTGGCCCATGTGCCGCTGGGTCAACGGCTACGTCATGAACCATGGAATCCTTCTGAATTTCAACGATGCCGACGATGTCTCTCGACCGGTCACCGCTTCGTGCGCGAGGGTTCCACGGCGTCGAGGCCTAGTCACGGCAAGGGACCAGCGAGCGGCTGCGAGCCCTCATGGTCAAACTCACTCGCGACACGGGCATGATCCCGACCGGTGGATCGGATCATCACGGCAGCTGCAAGAGCGACGTCACGTTGGGCTTTGGCAAGATGGGCGACCTGCGCGTGCCCAACGAAATCCTCGAAGAGCTCAAAGCGCTCTAGAGCGCGTGCAGTGCGTCGCGCAATGCGTCGCGTCGCCTTTGGGTGATCTCGTGCACCGAAACCTCGAGCATCGAGCCAACTCGTAGCCAGTCACCTCCGACGCTCCCCACCATTTCCAGATCAGGCAAATCATC
>CAWICL010000064.1:0-22626 GCA_963834545.1 uncultured Acidimicrobiaceae bacterium
CGGAGTCGTGCGCGAGTGCACTCGCAAATAGTGCGAGGCCGTCGTCGGGTGGCATGAAGCCTTTGACGGATTCGGCGTTGGCAAACAGCTCGTCGCGTCTCACGAGTTAGCCAATTGCACGACGGTGTAGATACCGAGGCCCAAGAAGATGAGACCACCGAGTTGGCGGATGCGTCCAAGCGGCACCACGCGCTGGAGCATCTGACCTCCGTAGGCCGCGATCACCGTCACCAGGGCAGGCGAGCGAGCCGGCCAACCAGACTTCAACGGGCTGGTGGGTCTTGGCCGACAGATTGGCGGCCTGGATTTGGGTGAGGTCGCCGAATTGTCCAATGAAGACCACATTGAAGGCCGTCACGATCTCGCGCAGGCGAGTGCTCGAGTACTCGAGTCGCCCCTCGCGTTCACCTTTCTCCTCTTCGGTCTTCTCTTTCACGAAGAGTAGGTACGCCGCTCCCGCCAGAAAGAGTGTTGCGACGACGCCGTCTTTCAGGCGAAACGGTAATAACGCAATCAGTCCACCCACGGTCACCGCGAGCGCACACTGGACGAGGAAAGCGGCCGACGCACCAATGACGATGGAACGTGGACGCGCGCGCGTGTCCATCACGACCATCGCGATCATGGTCTTGTCGGGAAGTTCGAGGATGAACATCAGGGCAAAGATGCCCAGGAACGCCCCGACGGTCATGGCTGGCGTCTAGAACTGTTGACGGATCGTTTTGGCGAAGAGCAGACCAACGCGCATGCGCTCAATCTGCTGGTCCACGGTTCGCTGATCCCCCGCGAGCGGGTGCGATGCGTGAAAGGCGGCCACTTCGTCCGCGAAGTTCTCATCGCCAATGAACGTGTTCAAGCCAAGCGCAAGACGTGAATGCGAGTTCGCGGGGAACTTCTCCAACGTCTCTTCCCAGCGTTTGGTGAAGAAGCGCCACACCGCGGGACCCGTCGTCGCGTTTCGAGTCAAGATACCGAGTTCGATCGCGCCGTCTTGATTGCGGAACTCGTTGTAGCAACGCTCGGCGGCGTCGAGGGCCAATGACTCGTCGGCGAAGTCGGCAAGTACCGCAAATAGCGTTGTTCTTCTTGGGGGGTAGATCCGTGGCGGTAGCGATCGAGGAAGGTCTCGTAGTCACCGGGACGATTCTGGTCCGCGACGACCCGTAGAATCGTCCGCGCGAGACGCCATCCATGGTGTTCTGCTCAAAACGACGCAACGCTTCGGCGCGAATCGCCTCGTCCTTGCCCGTGGTGCCGAGCGCACCAATGGCGATGGCGCGAAGTTGTGGCGTGAGCTCACTCTCGCCGGGCGTCGCCTCCCATCCCAGGCGTGCGAACTGCGGTCCGAACAACGCGTGAACGACACCGACGAGGGTCTCTCGCTGTCGGGGATTCAAGACGCGATTGACGAAATCGAGCGCGACCGCGACGGTACCAGTACGGGCCCGTTCTGGTCCCCGAGACCACGCGCGATGGCGACAAAGCATCCCAGGTGATCTGGCTCCGCCAGTGAGGCCCAACTGTCGGCGAGTAATGTCGCACGTTCGAGTTCTCGAGCCGCCAATGCGCGAGGCGAGCGCTTCGAGTTCGTTCGCTCCGTAACGGGAACGAAAAACTCCTGAGCCCCCCGCGTTCAAGACCACCGGTAATTCCTCGTCGATGTGCAGCGGGGTGTCGCTCAGCAGGTGGCGACTCGTCGCACCGCCCTGGAGCGACCTCGTCAGCACCGGGATCATCCACGACGAACCAATGGCGCTCGGACCGTTCGCGGGCCCGTAGGCGAAGGGTTGCTGGGAGAGCACGCCAGCGTCGAGGGTCACGAGCGGGTGACCACCTTGCAAGATCCAGGTGTTCATCAACGCGCGTACGGGCTGACGCGATGTCTCTTCGAGCGCGTCCCACAGATCGGTCGTGATCGTGTTGGCGTAACTGTGCTTCTTTAAGTAGTGGCGAATGCCGTCGCGAAACGTGTCCTCGCCCAGATACTGCTCGAGCATGCGCAGGACCGAGCCACCCTTTTCGTAGGTGAGTATGTCGAACATGCCGCGAGTGTCGTCAGGCGAGATGACCTCGTACTCAATGGGACGCGTCGAGTGAAGTCCGTCGATCTGGAGCGCGGCGTCGCGGTCAACCCCAAAGCCCACCCACATCTTCCACTGAGGTCGAAATGCGTTGGTGCACAGCACCTGCATGAACGTCGCAAAGGCTTCGTTCAACCAGATGCCCTCCCACCACTCCATCGTCACCAGGTCGCCGAACCACATGTGGGCAATCTCGTGCGCCACTACTTCAGCGACTCGCTGCAATTCAGCGATCGAGGCGGAAGCGGGGTCAACCAGCAGCGCGGTCTCGCGGTACGTGATGCAACCCAGGTTCTCCATCGCGCCAAAGGCAAAGTCGGGGATCGCGACCATGTCGAGCTTGTCGCCGGGATAGGGAATATCAAAGTAGGAGGAGAAGAATCGAAGGGCGAAGGCACCGGCTTCGAGGGCGAGTTCGCTGAGGTGCCCCTTGCCAATTGGATACACGACGCGTAGCGGGGTCCCGTCAACGTCGATGACGGCAGTCTCGTGAAGGGGGCCCACCACGAAGGCAACGAGGTAGCTCGACATCTTCATGGTCGGGGCGTAACTCACGGTTCGCTGGCCATTGGCGAGGTCGGTATTGGAGACCTCGGGTGAGTTCGAGTACGCGGCGAGCGCTGCGGGCACGGTCAGGTTTACTTGGAACGTGGCCTTGAAGGAGGGTTCGTCCCAGCACGGGAACGCCCGCCGGGCGTCGGAGTGCTCGAATTGGGTGGTCGCAATCGTGTGGGTGACTCCCTCAGAATCCGTGAACGTCGAGCGGTAGAAGCCATGAAGTTGGTCGTTCAAAATGCCCGTGAAGGCGATTTCGATTGTTGCGGGCCCGCGAGCCAGCGCTTGGTCGAAGGCGAACGTGGCGGTCTCGTACGTCGAATCAAGGCTCGGCGCGTGCGAGAACAGCGTGGTTCCCGCACTCGTGACTGATGCGGAACCCAATTCCAGCTCAATGGCGTGCAGGGTGAACGACGACGTCTCTTTGTCGATCTCGACATCGATCTCGACTCGTCCGGCGAAGGTCGCGCCTTCAAGGTCGGGGGTGAGGTAGATGCGATACGCGTGAGGTATGACGGTGCGATCGAGGCGGTAGGGATTGGGGGTTGAACTCATCAGTCGCTACCTTAGAGCGAAAAGCTCTACGCTCGCTAGGTGACACTTCCCCCGACACCCGTGTCGCTTCGCGTGAAGCCCGGTCCGAACCGTCTCGCGGTGACCGGCATTGGTAACGCGATGCTCGACATCATCTCGCAAGACTCGAATGAGGTCTATCGCGACCTTGGTCTCGTCAAGGCTTCAATGACGCTGATTGGTGAAGATCAGCCTCGAGCGTTTCTACAACGCCATGGGTCCGACGATGCAAATGTCGGGCGGCTCGGTTGCGAATTCGATCGCGGGCGTCGCTTCGCTCGGCGGCACCTGTGGCTACATCGGCAAGGTCGCCGACGATGAGTTCGGAGAGCGTTTCACGCACGACCTTCGATCCTTGGGTGTCGAACTCGACCTCGCCATCGCGCGTTCGAACGAAGGTGCGACGGGGCGTTGTCACGTGTTCATCACCGACGACGCGCAGCGCACCATGGCGACGTACTTGGGTGCGTCGAACCAATTGCGCGTCGAGGACATCAAAGAAGACCTCATTGCTCGTAGCGAGATTACCTACGTCGAGGGCTACGTCTTTGACTTGCCGCCCGCGAAGGAGGCCATTCGAAAGGTCGTTAATTTTGCGCACGAGCACGATTCGATGGTGGCCTTGTCGTTGTCGGACATGTTCTGCGTTGATCGTCACCGGCGAGATTTCCTTGATCTCGTCACGAGCGACGTGGACGTGCTGCTCGCCAACGAGTCAGAGATTCTCTCGCTGTTCCAGATGGACTCACTCGAGGCGAGCTTTTCGCCGCGCTCGAAGAGATCGGTGTCCTCAGCGTCGTGACCCGCGGCCCCGCGGGCGCGGACGTCGCCACCGTGCACGGGGTGGTGCGGGTGCCGGCGCACGAGGTAGCGACGGTGCTTGACCAAAACGGTGCCGGTGACATGTTCGCGAGCGGTTCCTCTATGGTCTGGCGCTCGGGGCCGACCCGGTGGAGGCGGCGGCGTTGGGTTCGCTGTGCGCCGGAGAGATAATCACCCATCTCGGGGCTCGACCCGAAAGTGACTTAGAAGAGCTCGCGATTGAAGCGGGTTTGCTCAAGTTAGATCCCCTGGGCGTCGAGTTCGGCGTCGAGTTCTCGGGTGCGAATGGTCTTCCACTTGACCAGGCTCACCGCGATGGGGATGCAGGCGAGCAACATCAACGCGTCGCCGCCAATCCACATGATCGCTCCGCCTAAGTGGATGTTCGAAAGGATCCAGGCTCGACTCGAGCCCGGAGGGGACATCATGGCGTAGCTGGAGAGGGATCACGTGAGTTCATCACGATCGCGAGACCGGTGAAGGTATCGACGGGCACGGCCGCCATGACGTAGACCAATCGAAGGCCGGGGTGGATCTTGACGCCCGCTCCAGTCCGAACGCGACACGAAAGAAGAGATAGCCAACCACGAGGAAACCAATTTGTTCGAGGTGGTGCACCCAAGCGTGTTCCATCATCAAGTTCATCAGATTGGTGAGGTGGGTAACGGGAATGAAGACGAAATAGGCCGCGAAGCCAAACAGCGGATGGGTGACGATCTTCATGAATTGGCTGTCGAGGAAACGTCGAACGTGCTTGCCGCCCTCGTCGTAGGCGAGATCGAGTGGTGCACTCAGTGCGAACAACGGCGCGGCGACCATGATGAGCAAGAGATGCTGGATCATGTGGTCGCTGAAGTACTCCAAGTCATAGACACCAATCACCGATTCGGTGGCGAGAAACGTCACGAGAAGACCACACAAGAACAGCACACGTCGAGAACGTGGCCAACCCACGACTCGGACTGAACCAGCGCAAATAGAGCAACCCAGCGGCCACGAGCAAGAACAGGGGAACGACCCCGAAGTTCCACTGATTCAAGTGGTGCCATGAGAACGAATGCATCGACATACCGGGCACGTCTCGATTCTAGGGCAAGATGAAAACTTTCTTAGAATCAGTAGGATGGTGCGGTGAAGTCGAAGTATTTGTCGCGCCAAGCCATTGTTCTGCACATTTGTTTGGTTTTTTGGATTGCGATGTGCGTCTCGGCAGCCTGGTGGCAAGTAGGGCGAGCCGTCGGCGGCAACTCGTTGAGTTTTCTCTACGCCATTGAATGGCCGTGTTTCGCTGTTTTGGGCGTGCTCGGTTGGTACGCCATGTTGAACATGGAAAAGGTCACCGAGCATGAAGAAGCGGTGCGGCGCGAGTACGAGGAGAACATGCGCGCCGAGGCGCTCGCGGCCCGTCGTGCCGCCGCCGAGCAAGAAGACCCGACGCTGGCCGCGTATAACGATCACCTCGCCGAACTCGCAACTCAGCCCAAGAAGAAACTTTGGGGTCACTAGTGGCGGCTGCCTTTGCTCGCTACCGCACGATGTCCTTCGTGACCGGAACGACGCTCCTGATCTTGTGCGTGACATTGTTGTTGCACACGATCGATCTCTCGTTCTGGCACAAGATCCACCTCTTCGTTGACGTCGTGGGAATTGGTCACGGTGTCGTGCTCTATCCGATCTATCTCGTGATGTCGTTCCAACTCGCCTTGAAGGCCCACCTCAACATTGGCTACGTGGTGCTCATGATGCTCGCCGGCTTCGTGCCGGGTCTCGCCTTTTATATGGAGCACCGGATGCGCGTGAAGTTGTACCCTGAGGGCTTCCAAGGCTCGTGAGTCTTTGGACCGAACGTAGGGTCATTGCCTTCGCCCATCAAGGCGGAGCCTTCGAGGGACCGTCATCCACACTCGCCGCGATCGGGGCGGCCCTCGAACACGGCGCGAGCGCGGTCGAGCTCGACGTGCACGCAACCAAGGATCGTCACATCGTGGTCTGCCATGACGAGAGTGTCGATCGAACCACGAACCACCACGGAGAAATCGCCTCGCTCACGCTCGCCGAGTTGCGAGAAATGGACAATGCGTATTGGTGGATCAAGGGCGAGGCGGTGACGAGGGGTCACGATGAAAGTGCCTACGTGCATCGAGGCAAGGCACCGCGCGATCCACGTTTCGGGGTCGCCACTCTCGAAGAAGTGAGTGAAGCCTTTCCTGGCGTGTTACTAAACATGGATATCAAGCGCACCGCGCCCGAGGTCGAACCCTACGAGCAGTTGCTGTACGACGAATTGCGTCTCCTCGAACGAACGACATCGGTCATCGTGGCCTCGTTCAGCGATGACGCGATTGGGTCGTTTCGACACATCGCGCCCGACGTCGCGACGTCGGCGGCGACGAATGAAACCGCGGCGTTCTATTTTTCGATCCAGGACGACTCGAGTGTCGTGGTGCCACCGGTCGTGGCGTTTCAAGTGCCGGCGTCGTACGGCGACGTCACCGTCGTTGACGCCAAGTTCGTTACGCGAGCCCACGAGCACGATATTGCGGTACACGTATGGACCATCAACGATGAACCAGAGATGGAGCGACTCATTGAACTCGGTGTTGACGGCATTGTGAGTGACACCCCCACAACCCTCGCTCAGGTCTTGAGTCGACGGGGCTGTGCGTGGGACGGAAAACTCTCGATCGAGGCTTAGCCGCGCCCGCAGTTCGGCTTCTTGCCGTGGTTGGCCTTCTTCTTAGCGCGTAGTTTGCGCTTCACGGTCCGCTTTGACATAGGTGACAATGTTAGTAGACGCAGAGCATTTCAACCAATCGAGGAGGTGGCCATGTCAGAGCTAGCTGACAACACGGGCACCGGCCAACTCGTGGTTGTCGCCACGCCGCTCGGGAATCTCGGTGACATCTCGCGCAGGGCGCTGCACCTGCTCGAGGTCGCCGACGCGGTGTACTGCGAGGACACCCGACATTCGAACAAACTCTTCAGCGCCCACGCGATTGCGGTGAACTCGCGTCTCGAATCGTTGCACGAACATAATGAAGCGTCACAATGTGAGCAGGTCGTCCAGAGGGTGGCCCGAGGCGAGACGGTCGTCGTGATCTCAGACGCCGGAACCCCGGGCATAAGTGATCCGGGTAGGCGCGTGATTGCAGCGGTGATCGAAGCGGGGCTCACGGTGACGACCGTGCCGGGACCCTCGGCGGTGATCGCGGCACTCACCCTCAGCGGGCTCGAAACCGAACGATTCGTGATGGAGGGATTCGTCCCGCGCAAGCGCGGCGAGCGAGAGTCCCTCTACGAACGATGGGCGAAGGAACCACGGACCATCGTGTTTTTCGAATCTCCTCAGCGCCTTGGCGTGACCCTGAGCGAGCTCGCCGAGCACTTCTCTTCGCGTCGATGTGCCGTGGCGAGGGAGATGACCAAGTTGCACGAGGAGGTACTGCGCGGGACTCTCGAAGACGTCGCTCGACTCGTTTCGTCGAGAGAGATCATTGGTGAGGTGGTCGTCGTACTCGAGGGCGCCAGTGAGGTGACGCTCGTCGATGAACACATCGTGCGCGCCGCGCTACGCGAGCAACTGGTCGGCGGCGCGTCACTACGCGACGCCGTTTCATTCGCCGAGGAGACCTTTGGTGCCTCGCATCGCGAGATCTATCAGTACGCGCTCGAAGAGCGAGCAGAACTCGAGGATTGAGTTAGTACCCTTGATGAATGGGTCGCTTTTACATCACCACCCCGATTTATTACACGAATGACGCGCCGCACGTGGGAAGCGCCTACACCACGGTGAACGCTGACGCCCTGGCGCGCTGGCATCGACTCATAGGTGACGAGACAAAGTTCCTCACGGGCACCGACGAGCATGGACAAAAGGTCGCCGACGCCGCGGCGAAGAACGACCATACGCCTTCGGACTGGGTGGACAAGACCTCGATGCGATTCCGAGAAGCGTGGTCGTCACTCAACATCAGCAACGACGACTTCATTCGCACGACCGAAACACGCCACCACGAGAGTGTCCAAAAATTCCTCAGCACGATTTATGAGAATGGCTTCATCTACAAAGACGTCTACCAAGGTTTGTACTGCGTCAGCTGCGAGGACTACTTCACGGTGGAGACCGCCATCGACGGGAACTGCCCGATTCACGGTCGCGCGCTCGTGGAGATGGAAGAGGAGAACTGGTTCTTCAAGTTGAGCGCCTTCGAGGATCGATTGCTCGAGTATTACGAGGCCCATCCAAATTTCGTGACGCCCGAGACCAAACGTAACGAAGCCCTCTCCTTCATCAAGGGAGGACTACGCGACATATCAATAACGCGCACCTCGATCAGTTGGGGCGTGCAGGTTCCCTGGGATCAGTCCCACGTGTTCTACGTTTGGTACGACGCGCTGATCAATTACCTCACCGCCATTGGCTATGGACGTGACGACGACGAGGTCGATCGATGGTGGCCGGCGTCGAACCATCTCATTGGCAAAGAGATCATTCGTTTTCACTGCGTGTGGTGGCCCGCGATGTGTATGGCGGCGGGTCTTACGCCCCCGTCGCACGTGCACGTACACGGTTGGCTCTTGATCGGAGGCCAGAAGCTCTCCAAGACCATGGCCGCTGAGGGTGGGGTGAAACTGACCGATATCTCGCCGGTGGTGCTCACGGACGAGTTTGGCGTCGATCCGGTTCGCTACTACCTCCTTCGTGAGACCGCTCTCGGTAACGACGGTGAGTTCTCGCTCGAGGGAGTCACCCAGCGCTACAACACCGACCTCGCGAACAACCTCGGCAACCTCGTCGCTCGCGTCACGACCGTCGCGGTATCGAAGTGCGAGGGCGAGAGTCCTCCAGCCCAGTCGGATTCAACCTTGCGCACCCTCGCCGAGAACGCCGTTCGCGAGAATCTCGCGGCGTGGGCGCGCTTCAGTCCCCAAGGGGCGCTCGAAGCGACGTGGGCCCTTATTGGTTCTACCAACGCCTATCTCGAAGCGCACGCGCCTTGGAAGATGGAGCCGGGACCCGAGGTGGACGCCGTGATTGGTGACGCGCTGGAGGCAATTCGCATCGTGGCGATCTTGGCTTCGCCCGCGATGCCCGGCGTGTGCGACGAAATATGGCGACGCATCGGGATTGATGAGGTGATCGGTGAAGACGAATTCACCGAGGCGACCAAATGGGGCGCGCACCGGGCTCATCGTCTCATCGAAAAAGGTGATCCCCTCTTTCCACGGATATCGGTGAAGTGATGGCGATGTGGACCGACGCTCATTGTCATCTCCAAGACGAGTTCCTCACCAAGGACGACGCGCAGGTCCAGGACCTTCGCGACACCCTGACGCGTGCGCTGAGCGCGGGGGTTGACCGCGTCGTCGTCATTGGCACCGGCGAGCAGACCTCGCGCGAGGCTCTCGAGGTTGCCGAACTGGACGCTCCGGTTGAGATCTTCGCAACCGTGGGCCTGCACCCGCACGGGGCCGAGAGCGACGTCGAGCCCATTGTCGAAATGGCTCGTGCGGGTCACGAGAAGTTGGTGGGAATTGGCGAGTGCGGCCTCGACTATTTCTACGAGCACTCCTCGCGACGTGCCCAGCGCAGCGCGTTCGCGGTCCAAATCGCGCTGGCGAAAGAACTCGATCTCGCGCTCGTGATCCACGCCCGCGAGGCGTTCGACGATCTCTTTGACGTCCTGAGCAGCGAAGGCGTGCCGCCTCGCACCGTCATCCACTGCTTCACCGGCGAGCCCGCGCACGCCACCGGTTGCCTGGACCTTGGTTGTGACATCTCGTTTTCGGGCATCGTGACCTTCAAGAACGCCGAATCGCTTCGCGAGGCGGCCCGCCTGGTGCCCCTCGATCGCATCCACGTCGAGACCGACAGCCCTTTCCTCGCGCCGGTGCCGTACCGGGGAAAGAGCAACGAACCGGCGTTCGTGAGTGTCGTGGGCGAATTCGTCGCCGCCCTGCGCGGTGAGGACCTCGAAACATTCCAAGCGGCAACGGCCGCGAATACGGCGCGGCTCTTCGCACTCCCGACTCGATAACCCAGTGTTCTAAGGGAAAGTTGCTGGCACCGGCCCTTCGAATTGCCTTCGTGCTGGGCCTTGCCTAGCGTTGACGGACAAGAAGTCTGCGTCAACTCGTTGTCCTGGTGGAGGGTGGAGATCTGAGGACATCAATCCGGCGTGCGCGAAGGCGTGCGCTGTCACTTTTTGCCGTCGTGGCGCTCGTCGTGAGCCCGCTGGCACTCATCGCGAGCCCTGGGGGCGCTGCGGGCCACGCCCCGGTGCGCATGCCCAACGTCATTGGCGACACCCGGGCCCAGGTGTTCTCAATCATGCGCGCCGACCAACTCTTCTTCGCGACCCATGGTCCCGGGAGTGCGAACGGCGCCTGGACGATCGTCGTCGCCCAGTCTCCGGCGCCCGGCACGGTGGTGCCGTTTCGTTCGACGGTCTCGCTGACGGTGCGAATCGATCTCGCCCACCAGCCCCGGCCCGCTCCGGCCTTGGTGGGACTGACTCGCCCCGAGGTGTACAAAGTTATGACCGAGTACCAGTTGTACTTCACCACGAGTGGGCCGGGGTCGTCCAACGGCACCTGGACCGACGTTGTCTCCCAGTCACCCGGGAGCCACGTGCTCGTCGCGTGGCACTCGTTCATCCACCTCGTCGTCTCACGAGCAGTGGTGCACCCCTTGCGCGCGGTGCCTCGACTCATCGGTGCCTCGAAGGCCCAGGCGCTGTCGCTACTCGCTCAGGCGCAACTCGGTTACCAGGCCCAGGGTCTCGACGCGAAGAACGGCACGTGGACCTCGGTCCTTCGCCAGTCGCCAGCTCCGGGAACCCAAGTCCCGTGGCACTCGGTCGTGGTCCTTGACGTCACCGGGCCAACGAGCACGACGACGACCTCATCGACTTCAACGACCACGACCACCACGTTCCCCGGCGAGACCACCACGAGCACCTCGTCAACGACCACGACCAGCACGTCGACGACCACCACGACACTCAAGCCAAAACCGAAACCCTCCAAGTCACGCGACTTTCGCATCGGGATCGCGACGTGGTACTCGTATATCCCGGGTCAGTGTGCGACGTGGTACTTGCCCGAGGGCACGCGCCTCGTCGTTCGCGATCTCGCGACGGGACACGCGATTGTCTGTCTGGTCACGGACCACGAAGCTTCCAAGGGCGACCACGTGGTGGACCTG
The DNA here is from genome assembly GCA_963834545.1 of uncultured Acidimicrobiaceae bacterium. Taxonomy (GTDB): domain Bacteria; phylum Actinomycetota; class Acidimicrobiia; order Acidimicrobiales; family RAAP-2; genus RAAP-2. The sequence continues at coordinate 11,239 of CAWICL010000064.1, forward strand.
TCCGAGACCCAGTTCGCCGAACTCGAACCACTCTGGCGCGGCGTTATTCATGTCAAAGTTTCTTGGTGACCCATACTCGTAAAGAAGTGCTGGCGCTACTCGATACCTATGGTCTGAAACCATCGCGGGCGCTGGGTCAGAACTTCGTTGTCGATCCCAATACGGTGCGGCGCATTGCGCGTCTCGCCGAGGTGGGTCCGGGAGACCTCGTGCTCGAAATCGGTGCGGGTCTGGGTTCCTTAACGCTCGCCCTGCTCGAGACCGGCGCGCGAGTCGAAGCGCTCGAACTTGACACGTACCTGATCGAGCCCCTGCGTACGGTCGTCGAACCACTGGGCGCCCGGGTGCACCACGTCAACGCCCTCGACGCCAACTATGAGCAGATACTCGAGGGCCGTCACGCCGTCGTGGTGGCGAACCTGCCCTACAACATCGCCACGCCACTCGTGTTGCACCTGCTCGAAACCGTGCCGCTGATTTCGCGCATGCTCGTCATGGTCCAAAAAGAGGTTGGCGAACGTCTGGCGGCTCACGCGCGAGACGAGGCCTACGGGGCGGTGTCGCTTCGCGTGCAGTACTTCGCTGACGCGCGCGTTCTCGGAAAAGTCGGACCGAACGTGTTCGTACCCAAGCCCAACGTCGATTCGGCGTTGGTCGATATACGACGTCTCGACCGAGTGCGCGTCGATCCCTCCATTGTCAATGAGACCGACCTCTTTGAGGTAATCCGCACGTCGTTTGGCCAGCGTCGAAAGATGCTGCGCCGGTCTCTCGCCGGGTGGGCGAGCGAGGGAGTATTTGAACGCGCTGGTATCGCCGAGACGCGTCGACCCGAGGAATTGACGCTCGAAGAGTTCGCCCGATTGGTGCAGAGCCGATGATCGAGGTGTACGCGCCAGCGAAACTCACGTGGTTTCTCGAAGTGACCGGTCGTCGTGACGATGGCATGCACGAGATCCGCAGTGAGATGACGACACTCGATTTCGCGGATCGTCTGCTGATCGAGACTGACGCGGACTACGTGCGACTGCGCGGCGCGAGTGAGGGCATTCCGTCCGACGAGCGAAATGTGGTCGTGCGCGCACTGCGAATGCTCGGCCAGCGCGCCGGTGTCACGATTGAAAAGCGGATCCCGACGGGTGGGGGTTTGGGTGGTGGCAGTGCGGACGCCGCGGCGATACTTCGTTTCTTTGGAGGGGTCAGTGACGAGCGAGCCCTCGAGCTCGGCGGCGACGTGCCGTTTTGTCAACGCGGCGGTCGAGCCTTGGTCGAGGGTGTGGGTGAGCGGGTTAGCCCGCTGGACTTTGAAACTCGTCACGTGACGCTCGTGATGCCCGACTTCTCAATCGACACCGGTGCGTGTTACCGCGCCTATGACGAGTTGGAGCGAACGGGTGAGAACAGCCGGGGCCAAAACCACCTCGAGGCGGCGGCAATACGGGTCGAACCTCGTCTCGGCGTCAGCCTCTCGTGGCTGCGGGCCAACGTTGGCGAGGACGTGTACCTCGCCGGGTCGGGATCGACCATGTTTCTACCAAGGCATGTGCGCGATGACGCCAACGTCTGGCACGTGTCTGGTCCCGGGGGAACCCTTCGATTTCGCCAATGCACAACGACACCCGAATAGGGGTCGACGAGGATTATTTACCGGCGGCGCGACGCTGGAAACGTGTTCGTTTCAGCATCTTCTTGTGCTTCTTCTTGCGCATGCGCTTTCGGCGCTTCTTGATTAGTGATCCCATGGCTCGTAGAACACTACTAGATGGCGCCCAGGATTCAAAAAGCGCGAATAAGGGACTTAGTGCTCGCTGAGGCGCTGGATCCGGATGGCCTGACGCGGACAGCCCCGCTCGGCGTAACGCGCGGAGCGGTAGGCGTCGTGGTTCGCGAGGGCGACGGGCTCGCTTCGAACCTGTGGGTACCCCCATTCGTCAATGCTCACCAATTCGGGCGCCAGTTCGCAGCAGTGGCCAAATCCGTCACACAGGATCGGGTTCACTTGCAAGAGAAAGAGTCCACTGCGCCGTCTCACTCCCATACCAACTCCTCTTCACGTTCAAGGCGGGGCACGTTCGCGTAGTGCTTCGTCGCGTGCGAACCACGACACGCGTTACCCGCCACGTGGTTGCGGTAGTCCTGAGCAAAGACGTCCAGTGAGGAACGTACGAAGCGAATGACGCCGTCGGGGTGTCGACACGCCCCTCGACCATTGATCGATTCGCAACGATCCTGCAATTGGATGAGCGCGTTCTTCGCGTCACGCGAGGGCCGAGCAACGCTGGCGAGGTTCTCGGCGAGCGCCGGCAGTCCAAAGGCGCAGGGCCCACATTGGCGCGCCGACTCATTGGCCATCCAGCGAACGACCCGATGGGTCTCGAGCACGCCGCACGCATCGCGTGGTAGCACCACCATCACGCCCGCCCCGGTACTCACGGCGAAACGAGTGAGTTCCTCATTGCAATAGGCGACGTCCACGTTCGAGCCGTCAAGCCAACTGCCACCGAAGCCGCCGAGCAGTACCGCTTGAGGTTGAGTGTCGGCTTCGGCGTAACGCAAGATCGTGCGAATCGGGGTGCCCAGCTCGACCTCGAGGACAATGGGACGAGCGACCGCTCCGCTCACTGACACCAGCGTGCTGCCCGGACTTTGTTCGGTACCGAGGCCTCGATACCATCGAGCACCGAAGCGTCCAATGAGGGCCAGGTTCGCGAGCGTCTCGGCATTGTCAACAATCACCGGAGCGTGACCAATGCGCAACACGTGGGGACGAGTTCGACGGAATTGGGGGAGTGACTCGTTGTCATCGAGCCAGTGCGTGAGGGCAGACTCCTCACCCGCCACGTAGCGCTGCGGTGGCGTGTGCAAGTCGATCTTGGGCCCGCGCAGACTGCGCCGGGCTCGTTCATGGATCGCGCGCTCGAGCGCGTTGATACCCGCGCGGTTATCGCGCGCGACACAGACCGCAATATTCTTCGCGCCCACGAGCGCCGCCATGTACTCAGCCCCTTCGAGGATCAGATGCGGATGGGCACTGAGAAGGGCATGATCCTTGTGCGAGGCGGGTTCACCCTCCATCGCGTTGACGACGACGAATTTGTGCAGCGCCCGCTGTTCACGGATCAATCGAGCCTTGCGAGCGGTCGAGAAGCCCGCGCCGCCACGTCCGCACAAACCTGAAGCGTCGAGTTCGTCGAGAAGCGGGCCCACCGGACCAAGCGGAGCGAAGGTCGCCTCGTGTTGGGCCAGGGTGAGCGCATGCTGGTCTGCCGCGTGCATCAGACGAGGAAGCGTGGAGGCACTGATCATCGTTTCTCCTTCATTGGTCGAGGCGCGCTCGGAAATGCTCGTTTCGTCTGAGCGACCGGCGGCGAAGCGGCCGGGGCGAGCGGAGACAGAGCAGTTCGACCCGCGGCCCTCGTTGGTCGTCCGAAGAAGCGCCAGAGACCTGCGCCCATCCCGACCAAGGCGCACGCCACGACGAGCACGAGTCCGGCACCGGAACGGGCGTCGGTGCCGGACAAGAAGCCGTGCACGAGGGCCGTCGTGAAACCAATCCAACTAAACCAGTGGATGAAGCGCCACGAGCGATTCGCAATTCGCAGTTTCAAGAGGCTCGAGATCCATACCGCGAGGATGAGGTCGAGGGCGATCGCGCCGAGCGCGACGTCGAGGCGTTTGTACGACGACGTCATGGGAATGAACGCCGAGACGAGTCCGGTCGAAACGTAACTGTCCACGACCGTGGTCGCGACGTGGATGGCGAGAAAGACAATGGCGACCATCGACAGCGAACGGTGCAGTTCGTTGACCTCGAAGCGACCGATGATGGTGCCGCCAATGCGATTGGCGACCAGGGTCCCGAGCGACACGACCAGTGTGAACAGGACCAGGGCAACCAGACCGGTCGCGCGCGTCGTGTACCAGAGATAGGGCGTCGTGAGTGCGATCATGCGGTCAACGCGTCTTCGGGCCAACCACCGATGAATTCAACACGTCCATCACGACGCACCAATCGGGCTGACCATCCACTCTGTCCAATCCGGTAACCAGCATCCTCACCCCAAAGCAGCGCCGCCGTGGCGAAGGCGTTTGCGATCACACAACTTTGAGCACTCACGCTCGCGGTGGCGTAGGGACCACTGGCACAGTCTCCGGTGCGCGGATCAATGATGTGATTCATTACGCGCCCGTTCATCCGCCAGGTTCTCGCGGTGATCGACGACGTGGCGATGCCGCCTGATTGCAACGAGACACGCGGCTCGTTACCGTGCAACTCGAGTCGGTCACTGATCGCGACCGCCCACGGACCCTCGGGTCCGCTACCGCGCAGGGCCACGTCGCCTCCGATCTCCACGACGACACCGCCGCGAACTGCCAGCTCGTCGGCAACCGCGTCGGCGACCAGCGCTTTGGCGCTCGCGCCAAAATCCAGACGGCAACCGTGAGCGAGTCGTAGACGTCGGCTCGCGGGGTCAAACTCGATGGCGTTGAGCCCGGGCGACGGCTGGGACGGCGCGAGTGCTCGCGTGCTCGGCGCAATGGCGTCGAAGTCGCGGTCATAGCCAATGGCGCACAGCGCCTCAAGGACCGTTGGATCACAGAGTCCGTTGGTGAGCGTGGCGCTGGCGAGTGCGGCGTTCAGACAGGTGGCGAAGGTCTCACTCACGACGAAGGTCGAGCTGTTGGCGGCGTTCACCCGTGCGATCTCAGAGTCGGGTCGGAACCGATTGCACGCGGCGTCGATTCGGTCGATCCACGACCAGAGTCGTTCTTGAGCGAAGGACGCGTCTCGCTCGTATTGCGTTACGAGAGTCCCGGTGAGGCCCCAAACCTCAAATTTCATGACACACCTACGAGCACGTTGTTCGACCAGACGGTGTGGACGTGCAGACCGTTGTCGTCGTGACGGGCACGGTAGTAGGTGTGGTGTAGGTGGTGGTTGTCTGATTCGATGTCGAAAGAGTGGTCGTGGTTGTTGGTGTCGTGGTCGTTGTCACGGCGCTCGTTGACGCGTGCGCGCTCGTCGCGGCGTAGCCAACGAAGGCGACCGATGCGCCGGCCGATCCCAAGAGGATCGCTCGGGTGAGGTTGCGAACTCGAGCGAAGCGTCGGTCGCGCTGATGGGGGGTTCGATGTTGAGGAGTCATGGTGATTGGCGACTTCTAGCCTGCCGGGCGTAGGTAAATTCGCGACAATGCTTTTCTAAGAAAAGCGACAGAAGTCTGTTAGGAGTCTGTTTCTTCGCTCATGACGGGAAATCTGATCGTGAATCGAGCGCCACCGAGGAGGGGATCTCGATCGACACTCACCGTGCCGTCGAATTCGGCGACGACTTGGGCGACGATGGACAGTCCGAGGCCCGAACCGGGAAGCGACCTTGAAGACGCCGAGCGCCAGAACCGATCGAAGACGAAGGGAATGTCACCTTCGGCGATGCCCTGACCACTGTCACTAACCTGAACGATTCCCGTTGAGGACGTGACAACGATCTGACCTCCGGCGGGGGTGAACTTGACCGCGTTGGTCAGCAGGTTCGAGAGTGCACGAATCAGTCGGTCGCGGCGCCCACGGACGAGTGACGGCGTGACTTCAGACTCGATGGTGATGTCCTTGATGCGCGCGTAGGTTCGTGCGGTATCCACGCATTCATCGATGCACTCGTCCAGTCGCAGCGTGACGACCGGTCCCTCACTACGCTCCCCGCGGGCGAGTTCGCCCAAGTCGGTCACGAGCGATGCGAGTTCATCGACCTGGGTAACCATGTCATTGGTCAACTGATTGAGGTCCTCGGGTACTAGTTCATTGGCGCGCGAGAGCACTTGGGCGTTCGTGCGAAGCGAGGTCAGCGGCGTTCGAAGTTCGTGGCTGGCGTCGAGGACGAGTTGTCGCTGCAAGTGCTGGCTCGATTCAACTGAGTTCAACAGCCGGTTAAAGACCCGACGCAATCGTCCGAGTTCATCGACGTCACCTTCCTTTAATCGATAACTCATATCGTTGGTCTCAGTTATCGACTCAATCTCGTCGGTGACTTCGACGAGTGGTCGAAGAGCAGCGCGCGCGAGCAAGAAGCCCATCGCGAAGGCGAGCAAAAGCCCGGCGGCCGCGACGATGAGGAGCTTTCGCACGAGGGCCCGTAACTCGTTCTCCTGACCGGTGACGTTGACGACGAACAATTGGGCGGAGGTTGAACTGACTTCGCAAAGACCCGTCGAGCAACCGACGACCGTATCGGCGGGTAAGCCAATGATCAACTCGCGGTAGGACTGACTTCCGATCTGCACCGTACGCAAACGTGTCCGCCTTGCCCTTGGCGTAAGCGAGGATGACCGAGTCGATGGGAACCCCGTTGGCGGGCTCAGTTACGCCGCTCGCCAGCACGAGTTCGGTATAAGAACCCGTGAATCTCGAATCGTCGCCTCCAGGGACGTTGTTCGGTCCGTGTATGCTTGGAGCAGCGATTGATCAACGGCGCTCAACAGAGCGCTGCGCGTGGTGATGAAGGACGCGAGGCACGCCAGCACTACGGCGAGGGCCGCGGCGGCAACGGTGGCGGTGATGACTCGACTGCGAAAGGTCACGACGTGCGCAGTGCGTAGCCCACTCCGCGAACAGTTTGGATCAGGCGGGCTTCGTTGTCCTCTTCCAACTTGCGTCGCAGGTAGCCAATGTAGACCGCGAGTGAATTCGTACCCGAATCGAAGTTGTAGCCCCACACGAGGTCCAAGATTGATCGCGGGTGAGGACTTGGCGTGGATGCTGCAAGAAGAGCTCGAGCAACTCGAACTCAATCTTGGTGAGTTCAATCTTGCGAGCTCCGCGGTTCACTTCGCGCGTCTGAGGATTCAGCGTGAGGTCCTGGAATCGAAGGACACTATCTTCACCTTCGCCGATGTTTCGTCGACGCAACAGAGCACGCAGTCGCGCAAGGAGTTCGGCCAAATCGAAGGGCTTGACGAGGTAGTCGTCGGCTCCCACGTCCAAACCTTCCACACGGTCGTTGACGGCGTCGCGCGCCGTGAGCATCAAAATGGGAGTGGCGTCACCCGCGCGACGTATGCGCCGGCAAATCTCGAGTCCGTCGATATCGGGTAACTGCAGGTCCAAGATGATGGCGTCAGGAGCTCGCAATTGGATCGATTTCAGAGCGCTGGTTCCGTCCTCGAACATGTCGACCTCGTAATTCTCCATTCGAAGGGCGCGACCCAGAGCAGTGCGGATCGCACCGTCGTCATCGACGATGGCGACGTAGGAATTAGGTGCGGAAACGCTAGACACGATCGGGCTTTCTCTGGAAGGGTGTACAGGCTCTAGTGTTACTTGTTGGCATTAACCTTCTCCAGTCATTCGCTAAGAATCTCTGAAGATTGTTACGGTACACGTAGTGGCGGGTAGTTCAATTGGCAGAACGCCGGACTTTGAATCCGTAGGTTGGAGGTTCGAGCCCTCCCCCGCCAGCCACACGACTTCGGCCACGACCTAGGTGGCAAATCGATTGAGGAGTGCCGCCATCTCCAGGGGCTGGTCTCCTTGGATGGAGTGTCCCGAGTTGTTGACGTGCACGATGTTCGCCTGGGGACATCGTCGCACGAATTCAGCCTCGTCCATGTCGTCAACGACCGAACCCGGGCCCATGGCTCGAAGCAGGGTCACCGGCATCGAAAGCTCCGCGAGTTTGTTCCACAAGTCACCAACGTCGGGTGCGACCAATTGAGGCGAGGGGTGTTGTTGATGACGCCAAACCCAGCTGCCGTCTTCTCGTCGAATGGCGTTGTGCAAGATGCCGCGACGAAGCGAGGAGACCGATCTCGTCGGATTGTGTTCGATTGTTCGCGCGAGGAGCGCGTCAAAGTCGTCAAAGGATGTTGGCCCGTTGACGAAGTTCGTAATGTGCTTGGCTTTCTCGGCGTTCACGCCGGGCGTGACGTCGACCATCGTGAGCGAACTCACGAGGTCTGGTCGCTGATGGGCGACTTCGAGGGCCGACCATGCCGCCTAGCGACATGCCCACCAGGGCTCGAGGCGGGTGTGTCAGTTGTTCAATTGCGTTTTGGACGTCACGGGCGTGGCTGGTGATGGCTGAAGCGCCGTAAGGTGAGGCATCTGAATGTCCGTGGTTCGGCAGATCCAGAGCGATCAACGGGCGCTGGAGAGCGAGGGCGACCGTGTCGAAGGTGTGCGCATTTGAGCACCACCGTGCAAGAGCACCATTTCGGGCTCGGCGTCACCCCATTGCAAGCCACTCAGTTGGCGCAGCCCGTCTACGACGACAAAGAATCGACGAACGGTCGGGACGGGGACATCGAGATGCCATTCGTCGAGGTTCTCGTGAAAAAGTGAAAATTCATCATAAGAAAAATTCTCCACGCACTCGATGGTAGGTGACGGATGGTAAAGATGATGGGGTGAGTCGTCCAACGTGCGCCGTGGTCTTGGCGGCGGGCGAGGGAACGAGGATGCGATCTTCGAGACCGAAGCCCCTGCACCATCTGTGTGGGCGCCCCATGGTCCTTTACATCCTGGACGCGCTGGACCAAAAGGAAATCGCCGCGACGGTCGTCGTGGTCGGTCACGCACGAACCTGGGTGGAGAGCTCACTCAAGCAGCGTGCCCGCGACGACGTCCACTTGAGTTTCGTGGAACAAGAGGAACAGTTGGGCACGGGTCACGCGGTCTCGGTCGCTCTGAGCAAGGTCAGTGAGGAGATTGGCGATCTCGAAGGCGATGTCTTGATCGTGCCGGGCGACACGCCGCTCTTGCGAGAAGCAACGATTCGTCGACTGCTCGAGGAGCACCACGAGAGCCAGGCGGCTCTCACGGTACTGACGGCGGAATTTGACGACCCCTACGGCTACGGCCGCGTCGTTCGAGCGAAGGACGGATCGGTGGCGCGCATAGTGGAGCAACGTGACGCGACGTCCTCGGAGCGCGAGATTCACGAGGTGAACACCTCAATCATGGTCATTCGCGAGAGTCTGCTCGGTCCGGCGCTACGTCTCGTGGGTCGGCACAACTCGCAAAATGAGTACTACATTGACGGATGTTGTTGGTGCGCTGCACGATTCAGGTCACGTCACGAACGCCATGATTGTCGAGGATTGCAACGAGGTCATTGGCGTGAACGATCGCGCACAACTCGCCCGTGCTGAAATGGCTCTTCGTTCTCGGATCAACGAAGACTGGATGATGAAGGGCGTCACCATGTGGGACCCCTCCAATACCTACGTCGACGCCGACGTCATCCTCGAGCCCGATGTCTCGATCCTTCCCGGTACGGTTCTAAAGGGTCGGTGCCTCATCGAGCGAGGTGCTCAGATCGGACCATTTGCGTACCTCACTGATTGTTACGTTGGTGAGAATGCGGTCGTTGCGAGCGTGGAGGCATTCGGTGCCCACGTGGGCGAAGGGGCTCGTGTGAGTTCCTTCGTCGTCCTCGCTCCAGGGACCAGGTCGCTCCCGGCGACGAAGTCGCACCCTTTCACGAGCTCTAAGGTTTCAACTCGCTCGACCTTGTACGCTGGCGCCGTGGAGTCCCTCGCGAAACGACGACTTGTTCTGGTGACCGGGACTTGTCACCCCGAACTCGCCAAGGACATCGCCAAACAGTTGGGCATTGAGTTGACCGAGGCGAACGTGCGCGAATTCGCCAACGGTGAGATCCATTGTCGCTTTGACGAATCAATTCGTGGCGCACACGTGTTCATTGTCCAGACGCACTCGTCACCCGTTAACAGCGCCGTTATGGAACAACTGATCATGATTGACGCCGCGAAGCGCGCTTCGGCCAAGAGCATCACGGCCGTAATTCCAAATTACGGATACGCCCGACAAGATCGAAAGTCGGCGGGTCGAGAACCCATCACCGCCAAGCTGATTGCGGACATGCTCCAAACTGCGGGCGCGAACCGGGTCTTGTCGGTGGATTTTCACTCTGGTCAGATCCAGGGCTTCTTTGATATCCCCGTCGATCACCTCGTGGCGGCGCCGGTGCTGGAGGAGTATTTGAAGGCCAACGCTGATCCGCGCGATCTCGTGGTCGTCGCTCCCGATGCGGGGCGGGTCAAGGTCGCCGAACGTTACGCCCAACACCTGGGTTGTGAACTCGCGCTCGTGCACAAGACGCGTCCGCGCGGCACGACCAACATCGCCGAGGCTCGTCACATCGTGGGTGACGTCAATGGTCGCCACTGTGTGTTGATCGACGACATGATCGACACCGCCGGCACCATCGTTGCCGGGTGTGATCTGTTGAAGGCTCACGGAGCCGAGGAGATCTGGGCGATGGCGACCCACGCCGTATTCTCACCTCCGGCGGTCGATCGGCTTTTTAACGCACCGGTCAGTCGTGTCATCGTCACCGACACCTTGCCACTCGGTCCAAAAGCGCTTCGAAAAGCTCGAGATCCTTTCGGTGGCGACCCTCGTCGCCAACGCCATTTCGGCGATTTTTGAGGATTCTTCGGTCTCGGAGATCTTCGGCGGTGAGAACCTGCTCTAGCCCGAGAGGCTTCATTGTCCAAGGGCTAGACTGGGAACCCTGTGCGTGACCCATTTGGTTGCGCGACCATTCGTTGGAGGAGTACTCATGGCAACTAGCACGCTGAACGCGTCGACCACGCGCGAGCACGGTTCGAGGAACTCACGACGTCTTCGAGCGAGTGGTTCGATTCCCGGCGTCGTCTACGGTCACGGACAGAGCCCCCTCGCCATTTCGGTGGACGCGAAAGCCTTTCGTGCAGCGGTTTCGGGCGAGCAGGGTCTGAACTCGCTGATCGATCTTGACGCCGACGGCAAGAAGTTCATTGTCATGGCCCGCGAGATTCAGCGTCACCCGGTTCGCGGCACCGTCTCGCACGTCGACTTTCAGATTGTTGATCCCAACGAGCCAGTCATCGCCGAAGTGCCGCTGCACGTTGTTGGCGATGCTGTCGAGGTGCGCCACGCCGACTGGGAAGTCGACCAACAGATGTTCAGCCTTGAAATCAAAACGCGTCCGGCCAGATCCCGACACACATCGACGTCGATATCTCTGAACTCAAGGTGGGCTCGTCAATTCGCATCCAAGACTTGGTCCTGCCCAAGGGTGTCGAGGCGACGGTCGATCTAAGTCTCACCGTGATCACCACCCGTGCTGGTCGCGTTGCCGCGAAGACTGCATCCGGCGCCGAGCCAGTCGCGGAGTAGTTCGCCGTGGCGCTTCGGCGCACGCGTGACCTCGCTCGTCGAGGCACACCCAGCTCACTGCTGATCCTCGGATTGGCGAATCCCGGACTCGAGTACGCCGGTTCACGTCACAACGTCGGCGGTGAAGCGGTGCGCATGGTGTGCGATCGACACGGAGCCAGTCTCAAGTTGGAAAAGCGTCAACGAGCGCTGAGCACATCGCTTCAA
>CAWICL010000065.1:0-52351 GCA_963834545.1 uncultured Acidimicrobiaceae bacterium
GTGGGGAAGTTCTCTTAAATTTTGGGGCGTCGCACCGCTAACGCTGAGTTTCATTCGCACAAAGTTCACTCAGTCCGACTGGTCGAGAATCGGCCCCGAGAGGTAGCCTTAAGGGGCTTAAAGGCATGCGATGACTGAAATTCTCCATCTCTCGTCTTGCGTCGACCAATCTTTGATTCGGACGGCGACAAGATTGGACGCGTCCAAGACCTGGTCGCGCGCCTTTGGCAATAACACCCCACCTCCGCTCGTGGGCGCCGTTACCAAGATCGAGGGCCGCAACCTCTTCGTGCCGATCAGAAAGATTGGTGGACTCGAGGCGGGACAACGTTGAAGGACGACGTGTTGATTTACGCCGCTTTGAGCGGCGACCAGGCGAATTGCTTCTTGCCCGAAGACCTGCTCGCACGGCACCTGATTAATCTCGTGCGCGGACGTCTGATCATCGCCAACGAGATTGAGATCGCTGAGATTGATGGCCGATGGGAAGTGGTCGGTGTTGACCCGGGTCGTCGTCCATTCTTCCGTCGCGTCCTCGGGCAAAAGTTCGGCCAGCGTGTGAAGGCGGAGGCCATTGTCGACTTTGCGTCAATTGAGCCCTTCGTGGCCCACGTACCCTCGGCGAAACTTCGAATCCCTTATCGCAAGTTGGCCAAGTTGCACCCCGCTCAGATCGCCGACCTCGTGGAACAGGCGAGCCACGAAGAGGGTGAGGAGATCATTGAGGCAGTGGGTCTAGACCGTGAGCTTGAAGCGGACGTGTTCGAAGAACTCGACACTGAGCACCAGCTGGAATTTCTCGAAGCTCGCAGTGATACCGAGGCGGCGCGCCTACTTTCACGGATGGAGCCCGATAACGCGGCCGATCTGATCAACGAAATCGAACAGGAACGCCGTCTGCCGATCCTCGAACACCTGCCTGACGTCCAACAAGGAAAGGTCCGCCAACTCCTCTCCTACAACGCCGAGAGCGCTGGCGGCCTGATGAACACTGATTATGTATCGGTCGACGCCACCGCGACCGTCGGCGAGCCCTCCAAGCGATACGAACCTCGAGTGTTCCCGCGGAGTCACTGCACGCGATTTTCGTCATGAATGAGAGCGGGCAACCAATCGGCGCAGTAGCCATCGCCCCCCTGGTTCGCGCGCGCGAAAGCGAACTCGCGCTCAGCGTGGCCCAAACACAATTGACCCACGTTCACCCACATTGGGACCTGCATCGAATTTCGAGGAAAATGAGCGACTTTAATCTCACCGTGCTGCCCGTCTTGGATGACGAACACGAGAAGATGATTGGCGTCGTTACGGTCGATGACCTGCTCGAGGAATGCTGCCCCAGGGCTGGCGCCGCGAGTTCGGCATGAGTGCGGTGGAGGAATAGATGCGCCGCCTCGTCACTGGTCACGTTCTAAGGGGGTTCTCTGAAACCCCCTAGTACCAGCCTTGCGGCAAATTACGTACCGACACAACCTCGATTGACTGTAAAGACCGGCTAAGCCCGCCTTCAGTCTCCTCGTGGTTGTTGCGCCCAACGACCACAACGAGACGAAAGGAGGTGGAGCGTGCCAAGTGAGAAGCCTGAGAGCAACCAGATTTCTGGTGCTTTTGGAACCATAAGAGAGTTCGACGTGGGTCAACGTCGCGGTGCGCGCGCTCGCTTCTTGACGTTGCTCGCCATTATTGGTCCAGGCCTCATCGTCATGGTCGGCGACAATGACGCGGGCGGTGTGTCCACCTACGCCCAAGCCGGACAAAACTTCGGCTACACCCTTCTCTGGACGTTGCCGCTACTGATCCCGGTACTCATCATCATCCAAGAGATGGTCGCTCGCTTGGGCGCGGTGACGGGCGTTGGGCACGGCCGGCTCATTCGCGAACGATTCGGAAGGTATTGGGGGAATCTCTCGATCTTCTCGATCTTGTTCTTGAATTTTCTCATCATCATTACCGAATTTATTGGCGTCTCACTTTCCATGGAGTACTTCGGTGTCTCGTCGCTCATTTCGGTGCCGATCGCGGTGCTCTTGCTTTTTAGTGTCACCGCGACGGGATCGTTTCGACGATGGGAACGGTTCATGATGCTCTTCGTTGCGATCAACCTGTTCGTCGTTCCCCTCATCGTCATCGCCAAGCCGCATTTCAACCAAATTGTTCACCACACTTTGATCCCGGGGATCAGGGGAGGCGCTACATCGACCTCGGTGCTACTCATCATCTCGATCATCGGCACGACAATCGCGCCTTGGCAATTGTTTTTCCAAGAATCGAACATCGTTGATAAGAAGATCACGCCACGCTGGCTGAACTACGAACGCGTTGACACGATCCTCGGCTCGTTCATCGTGGCAATCAGTGCTGGCGCCTTGGTAGCGGTGAGCGCGGTAGGGCTTTCAACGTACGGGGGTACGGGAGCGTTCACGAACGCGCTGGGCGTGGCGCGCGGGCTCGGTCAGCACCTCGGTCACGGGGCCGGTGGATTCTTCGCCATTTTGTTGTTGAACGCGTCGGTCATCGGGGCCGCCGCGGTGACCTTAGCCAGTTCCTACGCGATTGGCGATCTCTCATCGACCCACAAAGGCTTGAACGCTCGTTTCTTCGAGGCCAAGGCGTTCTACGGGGGATTTGCGGGTCTACTCGTGGTCGCGGGCGCCGTGGCGTTGATTCCCCACGCCCCACTCGGACTCAAACGCTCGCGGTTCAAGCGATCTGCGGCTTGATGCTGCCGAGCACGACGATCATCGTCCTCTTGTTGTGCAATGACCGTGAAGTCATGGGACCGTGGGTCAACAGCAAGTGGTTGAACATCGTGGCGATCATCATCATCGTGGCACTCGTCGTCCTCTCCTTCACCCTCATGATTTCGACGCTCTTCAGCGGCGTCAACGTCATCGAACTGCTCGAAATACTCTCGATCCTCGCGGGGATCGGACTCATCATTGGCTTGCCGATTGGGCTTCGTCGAATTCAACCGGCGCGGACCTACGACTTGGATCGTCGAGACTGGCGAACCCCTCGCCTCACGCTGTTGGCGCCTATGGCGCGATCACGTGCCCGCACGGTCCTCATGCGATGCCAGAGTGGTTACTTGTTGGTAGCGGGTGTCTTGTTACTGGTGCGCGTGATTCAACTGGCAACCTCCTAAGTCTCTTCGAATGAGTTTCTTGCCAACACTGGTGTGTGTTCACGCCCATCCCGACGACGAAGCGCTTTTCACTGCGGGGATCACGTCGCACTACCGCGCACTAGGACATCGAGTCGTGCTCGTTACCTGCACCAACGGTCGCCTCGGTCTGGACCGCTCCGCGCGTCCTGGCTCGCACGAGAATCACGACGACGACGAGACCGTAGCGATCAGGGCTGGTGAACTGCAGAGTGCAGCGAAAAGAGCCGGCTATGACCGTGTTGTCACGTTGGGATATGACGATTCGGGCATGGTGGGTTGGAAGCAGAACGCGGACGCCAACGCCTTTATCAACGTCGAGTTGGAATCCGCGGCGGTGACGCTGGCGGCACTCTTGGACGAAGTGGCGGGAAGCGTCATCGTGACCTATGACGAGAACGGCTTTTACGGGCACCCCGATCACATCATGGCCCACAAGCTGACCCGAAGGGCAGTGGCCCTGAGCACCAGTGCGCAGCGACTGTATTACCCCGTCGTTCCCCAGCGCGTGTTGACGAAATTTACTCGTGACGCTAAAGAGCAAGGCGTGTACTTGCCGGCGTGGATCCTGGACGCCGCTCCGGCGACCCCTGACGAACTCGTAGCCTGTGTCATGGACGTGACGACGTACGCCAAGGAAAAGCAAGAGGCGATCGCCGCGCACGCGTCACAGGTCGACAACGGCGACTTGGTCACCATGGCGCCGGGCTTGTTCGCCATGCTGTTCGGTACTGAGTACTACCAACTCGGGTGGAGTCGTCGACCGGTGCTCGGCGATGAGCACGACTTGTTCGGGGGATTGTAAGTGGAGTCATTGACCTTTCTCGCGGTGCACGCGCACCCTGACGACGAAGCGAGTTCGACCGGAGGGCTGTACCGCCTCCTCGCCAATCAGGGTGTGCGAACCGTCCTGGTGACCTGCACCAACGGCGAGTGCGGTGACGCACTCGACGGGGCCAAGCCCAACGCTGATCATCACGACGGCGACGAAGTCGCCAAGGTTCGTGCAAAGGAACTGGATCAGGCCGTGGAGATCCTCGGCATTGACCGGCTGGTTCGATTGGGGTATCGCGACTCGGGCATGATGGGATGGCCCCAGAACGAAGATCGCGATTGTTTCTGGGCAACGCCCGTCGAGGATGCCGCGGCGCGACTGGCCGAGATTCTGAACGAGGAGCGACCTCAGGTCATCGTGACCTACAACGAAATCGGTTTTTATGGTCACCCCGATCACATTCAGGCCAATCGCATCACCTTGGCGGCCTTCAAGTTGATCGACTACGAACCGACGCTCTACTACAACGCAATTCCTAATTCAGTGATGGCGCGTTGGCGCGAACGATGGGAACAAGAGGACCGCGAGCGTCGAGAGGCGAATGAGGCGAAGGGACTCGAAGCAGAGGAACCGGCCACGAACGAGGGCGACATCGACATGGGAACGCCGGACGAATTGATTAGCGCCGTCATCGACGTGAGTTCAGTCACTGACGCGAAGTACGACGCGTTACAAGCGCACGCGTCTCAAATGGCGGACAGCTTCTTTTTGAAGATGGACCGTCAGCAGTTCAATCAGGTCATGGGTACCGAATGGTTTCTTCGCGTTACCAACCCGAAGGACTTAGGTATCGTTACCGACATCTTCTCGGGTTACCGCGACTGACTATTGCGAGGTCATCCCTCCGTCGACCGCGACAATGCTTCCCGTCATGAAACTCGATTCGTCGGACGCCAAGAACAAAACGACGTTGGCGATTTCCATTGGCTCACCCGGTCGTCCGATTGGCTGGAACGAATCGATGGTGGCGTAGACGTGCTCGAGACCACCGAGCATCGCGGCGTGGGCGTAATTGATGGGTGTATCCACCCAGCCCGGACAAATGGCATTGCAGCGTATGCCTTGTTTGGCGTAGTCGAGGGCGACGCCCTTGGTCAGCATGACTGAAGCGCCCTTGGACGCCGAGTAGACCGCGAGAAACGGTTCGGACACAATGCCGTTGACACTCGAGATGTTGATGATTGATCCGCCCCCTGACGCCAGCATGTGCGGAATCGCTGCTCGACAGCCGTAGATCTGGCCCTTCACGTTCACTGCCAACGTTCGATCAATGACTTCGTTCGTTACTTCGTGCAACACGCCAGGGATGTTGACGCCCGCGTTGTTGACGAGCACCTCGAGTGAGCCGTAGTGGTGCACCGCGTCGTCAATCATGGCGTCGACCGCGCTCGAGTCGCTGACGTCAACTTCACGGGCAATGGCGTTCCCTCCGGAGCCGAGCGCCAGAGACGCAGTTTCCTTCGCGCTCTCCAGATTGATGTCGGCACAAAGGACGTTCGCACCCTCCTCGGCGAAGCGAATCGCGGTCGCGCGACCGATCCCCGAACCAGCCCCCGTTACGACACAAACTTTCCCGGCAATTCGTCCCGCCATGTCGACCATTTCTCTTCGAATCGTGACCAGTATCGACGGAGAAGCAGTGGCGTGTCAATTACACCGTGTCTCGCCGGGTGAAAGGTGAGTCAAGGTCAAAATCGTGGTCCATCGACGCTCGGGTGGGGAATCTGCCAAGTCCCGAGACCGGGTGAGCGTTTCCATGCGGGGGCTCGAGGCACGAGAGGTGGCTGTTCGGGTGGGTTGAATCACGACCTTCGCTCAAGGTCAAGGCGCCGATCGCCTAATTCTATTTTCGATAAGTTGATGCCTTGTAGTTTCTTTTCGCCGCTCAGGAGATGAAGATGTCGATCAATAATGTTCGTCTCACCCACGACAAGCTCTTGGCTCGGATCCGCGACGGCAGCGTTGATACCGTCGTCATCGCCATCACCGACATGCAAGGCAGACTTCAGGGCAAGCGTCTCGACGCCAATTTTTTCGCGAACGATATTGGTGATGGTGTCATTGAGGGATGTAGTTACCTATTGGCTTCGGACGTCGATATGGCCACGGTCGATGGTTTTGACCTCACGTCGTGGGAACGGGGTTACGGGGACATCGCGTTCCGTCCCGATTTCTCGACCATCCGGACAATGTCGTGGCATGACAAGTCCGTTATCATTTTCGCCGACGTGGAGACCGTCGCGGGTGAACCAGTCATGCCTTCACCGCGTCAGATCCTCCAACGTCAGGTTTCGCGGCTTAGTGAACGTGGGTGGACTGGGCTTACCGGCACCGAACTGGAGTTCATTGTCTTCAATAACACCTACGAAGAAGCTTGGAATGCCGGGTATCGAAATATGGTTCCCGCGAACCTGTACAACGTGGACTACTCGTTGCAGGGGACGTCACGGATCGAACCACTCTTGGGAAAGATGCGACGCGCCATGACCGAAGCGGGCATGTTTGTCGAGTCCGTGAAGGGCGAGTGCAACTTCGGTCAGCACGAGATCGCTTTCAAGTACAGCACGCTGCTCGACAAGTGCGACGAACACGGACTCTTCAAGCTTGGCGTGAAGGAGATCGCCGCCCAAGAAGGTGTGAGCGTGACCTTCATGGCGAAATACGACGCCCGCGAGGGCAACTCGTGTCACATCCACTTGTCACTACGTGACGCGCAGGATCAACCGGTGTTCGCGGGCGACGAGGATCACGGCTTCTCGCCAGTCTTCAAGCAGTTCTTGGCGGGACAGATCAAATACTCGCGCGAGCTCTCCTTGTTCCTGGCGCCCAACATCAATAGCTACAAGCGCTTCGTGGAGGGATCCTTCGCCCCCACCGCGATGCTCTGGGGCATCGACAATCGAACGTGCGCTTTTCGAGTGGTTGGCCACGGGTCCTCGATTCGTGTCGAATGCCGTATCCCCGGTGGCGACGTCAACCAGTATCTAGCGATTTCGGCACTCGTAGCGGCGGGACTTCGCGGTGTCGAGGAATCGCTCGAGTTGGCCCCTGCCTTTACGGGTAACGCCTACGTGACAAACGCGCCACGTGTACCGACGACTCTCGGCGAAGCGTTGAAGCTCTTTGATGCGAGTGAGGTCGCACGAGACGCTTTTGGTGATGAGGTGGTTGACCACTACGTTCGTGCAGCGCGAGTTGAGGTCGACAGTTTCAATGCCGCAGTGACTGACTGGGAACGATATCGAGGATTCGAACGACTATGAGCACGCTGTCCATCATTAACCCTTCAACGGAAGAGCCCATTCAGTCGGTTGAGATGCTCGACGTCGAACAAACGAATCAGGCCATCGCACGATCATCGAAGGCGGCTCCCGTTTGGCGCGCGGTGAGTCCCGCGGACCGCGCTACGTTGCTTCGTCGATTCGCCGACGTGGTGGACGCCCACATCGAGGAACTCGCACAACTCGAAGTGGCGAATTCGGGCCACACGATTGGTAACGCCCGTTGGGAAGCCGGCAACGTGCGAGATGTTTTGGCGTATTACTCCGGAGCGCCGGAGCGCCATTCGGGCCGACAGATTCCCGTCGCCGGCGGTGTCGACATCACGTTCTATGAGCCCCTTGGCGTCGTGGGCATCATCGTCCCTTGGAATTTTCCGATGCCGATCGCGGGTTGGGGATTCGCTCCGGCGCTCGCCGCGGGCAACACCGTTGTTTTGAAGCCCGCGACTTTGACACCACTCACGGCGATGCGTCTTGCCCAGCTGGGACTCGAAGCGGGTCTTCCCGAGGACGTCTTTCAAGTGCTCACGGGTGACGGAGCGTCGGTGGGTTATCGCTTCGTGACCCACGAAGCGGTGCGCAAAGTCTGTTTCACCGGTTCCAACGAAGCTGGTCGCAAGATTATGGCGGGATGCGCTGAACAGGTCAAGCGCGTCACCCTCGAGCTCGGCGGCAAGAGCGCGAACATCATCTTCGCTGACGCCAATCTTGAGAAGGCGGCGGCGATGGCTCCCTACGCCGTGTTCGACAACGCCGGACAGGACTGCTGCGCGCGGTCGCGAATCCTTGTCGAAGAGAGGGCCTACGACAAATTCATGGAGCTATTCGAAGTCGCCGTGAAAGGTGTCAAGGTTCTGGACCCGGCTCTCGAAGAGAGCGAGATGGGACCGCTCATCACGGGGGCCCAGCGCGAGAGTGTCGCGTCCTACGTCGAAGAGTCCAACGTGGCCTTTCGAGGCAGTGCGCCCGAGGGTCGTGGTTACTGGTTCGCGCCGACGGTCCTCGAGACACCCGACCAGTCGAGTCGAGCGTTTCGTGAAGAGATTTTTGGACCAATCGTGTCGGTCGTTCGATTCAAGGACGAGGCTGAGGCCTTGCGCATCGCCAACGATTCCCCCTACGGCTTGTCGGGTTCGATTTGGACGCGTGATCTCTCCAAGGCGCTTCGCGTTGCTCGTGGCGTCGAGACGGGCGCCCTGTCGGTGAATTCGAACTCGTCGGTGCGTTACTCGACGCCCTTTGGAGGTTTCAAGCAATCGGGCATTGGTCGCGAACTCGGACCCGATGCCCTGCTTGGTTTCAGTGAAGAGAAAAATGTATTTCTATCAACGGAGGAATGATGGGTCGTCTGGACAATAAGGTTGCGGTGATTACGGGCGCCGCGAGTGGCATCGGTCGTGCGACCGCGCTTCGCTTTGCGAGCGAGGGCGCCAAGGTCGTCGTCGCGGACCTCGCTCAATCAGAAGGGACGCAGCTCGCCGACGAGATCGGTGGCACCTACGTGAACGTGGACGTCGCCAATGAGTCGAGCGTTCAAGCGATGTACCAAAAAGCCGAAGAGGCCTTCGGGGGCATCGACATCTTGTTCAACAATGCAGGCATCTCTCCCGCCGACGACGACTCGATCCTCACCACCGGATTAGATGCGTGGCGTCGGGTCCAAGAGGTGAATCTGACCTCGGTCTACCTCTGTTGTCGCTATGGGA
Source organism: uncultured Acidimicrobiaceae bacterium (assembly GCA_963834545.1). GTDB lineage: Bacteria > Actinomycetota > Acidimicrobiia > Acidimicrobiales > RAAP-2 > RAAP-2. The sequence continues at coordinate 8,983 of CAWICL010000065.1, forward strand.
TTCCCTACCTGCAAAAACGAGGTGGCGGTTCGATCATCAACACGGCGTCGTTCGTCGCCGTTCTTGGTTCTGCCACCTCGCAGGTCTCCTACACCGCCTCAAAGGGGGGAGTGCTCGCGATGAGCCGCGAACTGGGAGTCCAGTTCGCTCGCGAGGGCATTCGCGTCAACGCGCTTTGTCCGGGGCCCGTCAATACCCCCTTGCTTCAAGAACTCTTCGCGAAGGACCCCGAGCGGGCGGCGAGACGACTGGTCCACGTTCCCATGGGACGCTTTGCCGAGCCCGAGGAGATCGCGAGCGCGGTGCTCTTTCTCGCGAGTGATGATTCGTCGTTCATGACCGCCTCGACGTTCCTCGTCGATGGTGGCATCCATGGCGCCTACGTCACGCCACTGTAAGAGGGGACGTCCGCTCAGTTCTGGTGCAATGTGTCGCGAAGTGTCTTGGCGTCAACGGCGTGCACTTCGGGGATGAAGTACTCGCTTAGGTACTTTTCACCTTCGTCACAACAGATCGTAACGACCGTCTTCAGTTCGGGCGACTCGCCCAGAAGCCGGCGTGCCGCGACGATGTTGGCGCCACTGCTTGGTCCCACGAGGAGTCCGTGTTCGCGCGCCAGTCGACGCATTTCGGCAATGGCGTCGTCGCTGTGCACCGCCACGACCTGATCGACCATCGAGCGATGCCGCTGGTAGATGGCGGGGATGAAACCGTCGGCGATGCCCTCGATCTTGTGTAGTCCGGTATCGCCACATTGGATCGTGCACGATTCACTCGGTTCGAGTCCCACGATTCGCACCCTGGGATTCACGGCTCGAAACGCTTGGCCAACCCCAATGAGGGTGCCGCCCGTTCCCACGCCCATGACGAACGCGTCCGGAGTGCGTCCATTCAGTTGTTCGAAGTATTTCGGGTCCGAGCCACGTACGGTTCTCTTCGACGTTCCATTCGGATTCGAATTGGTGGGGCGCGAAATGTCCGGGCAAATCTCCGAGTTCACTCGCGAGGGCGAGGGCTTCGTTGACGTGAAAATTGCCCACGTTCACCAAGTGGGCGCCAAAGGCTGAGGAGATCGCCGCGCGCTCGGGACTCAATCCGACGGGCATCACCACGATCATCTTGTATCCCTTGACCGCGGCGACCATGCTCATCGCGTTTCCGGTATTGCCGCTCGATGCTTCGACGATCGTGTCGCCGGGATGCAAGAGTCCTTCGCGTTCGGCGCGCTCGATGATGTATCGGGCCATTCGTGCCTTGATGGATCCCGAGGGGTTGAGGTATTCGAGTTTCAGCCAGAGTCCGTCGACTTCGATGAGCGGCGTGCGGCCAATCGCCTCGAGCACGGTGGGATTCGATGTGGGTGTTGACATGATGAACCTTTCGCATGCGCCCAGGCGCGACGACCTAATTCATCATGTCAAAGAATCGCTGGCGTCGCTCGAAGCGATTTAGTAGCGATACGAGTCGGGCTTGAACGGTCCATCCACTGAAACGCCGATGTAGTTCGCTTGTTCCTTGCTTAACTTCGTCAACTTCACGCCGAGTGCGTCGAGGTGGAGACGGGCGACCTTCTCGTCGAGATGCTTGGGCAAGACGTAGACCTTCTTGTCGTAGTTCGAGTTGTTGACGAACAATTCAATCTGAGCCATGGTCTGATTGGTGAATGAGTTGCTCATGACAAAGCTGGGATGGCCAGTGGCGTTTCCCAGGTTCAAGAGTCGTCCTTCGGAGAGCACGATGATGGCGCGACCATTGGGCAAGATCCACTTGTCGACTTGGGGCTTGATGTTCTCACGTCGCACGCCCGCCAGAGCAGTGAGTCCGGCGATGTCAATCTCATTGTCGAAGTGGCCAATGTTTCCCAAGATCGCCTGATGTTTCATCATCAACATGTGCTCGACACCGACGATGTCCTTATTCCCCGTCGCGGTGATGATGATGTCGGCGTAGGGAAGCGCCTCCTCGAGCGTCGTGACTTGGAAACCGTCCATCGCCGCTTGCAGTGCACAAATCGGGTCGATCTCGGTGACGATGACCCGAGCCCCTTGTCCGCGAAGCGACTCGGCCGATCCCTTGCCGACGTCGCCGTATCCGCAAACGATGGCAACCTTGCCGCCGATCAAGGTGTCAGTGGCTCGATTGATGCCATCAATGAGCGAGTGTCGACAGCCGTACTTGTTATCGAACTTCGATTTGGTCACAGCGTCGTTCACGTTGATCGCCGGGAAAAGCAACGTTCCGTCGCGCTCCATCTCGTAGAGCCGGTGGACGCCGGTCGTCGTTTCCTCGGAAACCCCAATGATGCCCTTGGCCATGGGCTCAAATAGCTTCTCGCCGCTCGACACGATCTTGTGAAGCAGCGCGAGGATGACGCGGTACTCCTCTGAATCCGCACTTTCGGGCGCGGGCACGAAGCCCGCCCGTTCAAATTCGAGACCCTTGTGTACGAGCAACGTGGCGTCGCCGCCGTCGTCCAAGATCATCGTGGGACCTTCGAAGCCGGGCCAGCGAAGTAATTGTTCAGTGCACCACCAATATTCCTCGAGAGACTCACCCTTCCAGGCAAAGACCGGAACACCTTTGGGTTCCCCGGCGGTTCCTTGTGGTCCCACCACGACTGCGGCGGCCGCGTGATCTTGGGTCGAGAAGATGTTGCAACTCACCCAACGCACGTCGGCACCTAAGGCAACGAGTGTTTCGATGAGGACTGCGGTCTGTATGGTCATGTGCAACGAACCAGCGATTCGTGCACCACGCAGAGGTTTGGTTGTCCCAAACTCTTTACGCATTGCCATGAGGCCGGGCATCTCGTGTTCAGCGAGGGTAATTTCGGCACGGCCAAAGTCCGCGAGGGAAAGGTCGGCAACTTTGAAATCAAACGTGGCAGAGGTCATCATGCTCCTAAGGGCTCGAAGTGATCTTCAGGCGTCGACCTCTGTCGCTTCCGCCTGGCAACATTCTAGCCCCTTAGGCGTTCACGCGAAACTCCACGACGTCGCCGTCGCGCATGACGTAGTCCTTGCCCTCGATGCGTGCCTTACCGGCGGCGCGCACGCCCGCCATCGTGCCCGCAGCCATGAGGTCCTCAAAGGCCACGACCTCGGCCTTGATGAAGTGCTTTTGGAAATCGGTGTGGATTTCGCCCGCGGCTTCGGGTGCGGTGGCCCCTTTTCGAATCGTCCAGGCTCGAGTTTCCTTCGGACCGGCCGTGAGAAACGTCTGGAGTCCGAGCGTGTCGAATCCGACCCGGGACAATTGCGCGAGCCCTGATTCTTCCTGACCAAAGGAATTAAGTAATTCGAGCGCCTCGTCAGGTTCGAGGCCCGAGAGCTCGGCTTCAACCTTGGCGCACAGGACAATGCTGGGTGCGGGGGCGACCGACGAGCGCAGTTCCTCGATTCTTTCTCGGTCGCCGAGCGTTGTTTCGTCAACGTTGAAGACGTAAATGAAGGGCTTATCAGTGAGCAAGTGCAACTCGGCGATCGCTTCGCGCTCGAGCTCCTTACCCAATGTCGAAATGACCCGACCTTGATCGAGCGCCGCCTGCGCCTTCTTTAATTCGGCCAGTTTGTTGACGGCGTCACCACCACGTTTTGCCTCGCGTTCGAGTCGAGCGATCGGTTTTTCGAGCGTCTGGAGGTCGGCGAGGATGAGCTCGGTTTCAATTGTTGCCACGTCGCTCGCGGGATCAATCGTGCCGTCGACGTGCACGACGTCGTCGTCGTGAAACACTCGTACAACTTCGCAAATCGCGTTCGATTCGCGGATCGCCGCGAGGAATTGGTTCCCGAGCCCCTCACCTTTTGAGGCGCCTCGCACGATGCCGGCGATGTCGACAAAGGTCACGGTAGCGGGCAAGATTCGTTCAGAACCGAACACCGAGGCAAGTTTCTCGAGACGCGTGTCGGGCACTGCGACGACGCCCACGTTCGGTTCGATCGTCGCGAAAGGGTAATTCGCGGCGAGCACGTTGTTGTTGGTGAGGGCATTGAAAAGAGTTGATTTTCCGACGTTGGGTAGTCCGACAATGCCTATCGAGAGAGCCATAAGAGAATCGAGGTTACTCCAATGGCTACGAGGTCTCCTTTAAGACGCCGTCTTCAATCTCGAGACGGCGATCGGCCTTCTTCGCGATTTTCTCATCGTGGGTCACCACGAGTACCGTTGCATTTTGGGTCATGGTCACCTCACGCAATAGATCGACAATCTTTTGACCTGTCGCTTTGTCAAGACTTCCCGTTGGTTCGTCGGCGAGAATCAACTGTGGTTGCGCGGCGAAGGCCCTGGCGATCGCGACCCGTTGTTGTTCGCCGCCCGATAATTTTGCAGGTCGACGATCCGCTTTCGAGTCGTCCAGACCAACGATGTGCAGCATTTCATTGGCGCGTGCGTCTCGATCTCTCTTTGGCCAATGAGCGAACTCGAGAGCCAACTTCACATTCTCGCGAGCATTGAGATTTGGAATCAAGTTGAATTGTTGAAATACGAAGCCAACTTGTCGTGACCGGAACTTTGTGCGCCCGGTAGCGTCCAAGTTTGCGAGTTGAATGCCGTCGATGTCGATGCTGCCCTCGTCGGGAGCATCAAGCAGCCCCAGCAGCGATAGGAGAGTCGATTTACCGCTGCCACTTGCTCCGATGATTGCGACAAGTTCTCCGTCTTTGGCCTTAAAGGAAACGTCTCGGATGGCGTGAACTTCACCTGCCCCGGTACGGAAAGTCTTCGTGAGGTTGGCAACTTTAAGCACTATTCGCTCCTTAAGACTTCGGCTGGTCGAATTCGAATGATGGTTGCCGCCGCGACGGTGCTGCCCAGAGCTGCGATGACAATTGCTGCAATCAGAGCAAAGATCAACGTTGACCACCCTGCGGAGGTGTGAACTTGAGTCAGCGTGTTGGCGAAGCCACCGAAACGGAATGTTCCTCCACCGGCGAAGCGAGCGGGTGGCGTGAAACCACTGCCGCCCGATCCAAATTGGCCGCCTGTTCCTCGCACGAATCCTCCGACGTTGGTCGTCGATCCTCCTGAAGCACTAACGAGGGCTGATGTGATCGGGCTGCTTAGCAAGATTCCAACCACGAAACCCACTGCGGCGCCGAGGACCGTGAACGTCGTTGACTCGGCAATGAACTGAGCGATGATGCTTCGATTGGGTGCGCCGAGTGCTTTCAAGACGCCAACTTCACGGCGACGTTCTCGCACGATCATCAACATTGAGAGCAGCAAGATGATGGCGGCACCGATGACCGATCCAAACAAGGTGTAGGTCGAAATTGTCTTGACCGAGTTCAACGGGGCGAGTGCCGCTTGAGTGGTGGCTTGGGTGGACGTGACATCTGCGCTCGAGCCGAGTGCCTTGGTTACGGCATTGTCAACGCTTGCGACGTTATCGACCGTGTTGACGATGACGGTTGCGGACGTGACTTCGTTCACTGCGTCGTCCAACTTCTGAACTGTGGCAAGGGGCATGAGAATGTTGGAATCGGCGAACGTGGATCCCGAAGTGAAGATGCCGACTACCTTGATCTCCTCGTTCCAAGCCTTGAACGATGAACCGACAGTCAATTTGTTCTTGGTCGCGAGCGTGTTGCCAACGATTGCGACGTCGGCGCTGGACGTTGGGCTGAAAGTCGTTCCCGATGAGAGCTTCTCGGTGCCGCCACCGTTGGCGCCACCCACGACCGCGGTACCCGGGCTATTGGTGCCAATGACGCGAATCGGTATGACAAAAGTCGTCCCCGATGAGTTCGACCCGCTGCCGAAGCCGTTCGACCCACTCTGAAAGTTACCGAATTGCGATCCGAGCTGTCCAGAGGACGTGGGTGACGTTAGCGACGTTTGGGTGGATCTCAATTGCGCACTCAGCGACTCTTGAACGGCGGTGACGTTTCTGAGATTGAGAAGTGCGTCGACTTTGGTCTGTGACAATGGTGTCCCGCCACCGTTGAATCCAAAGAATCCTTTGGGAGAGACCGTGATGGTGGTGCCAGTGGAGGCTTTGACCGAGTTGATCTTGCTAGAGACCGCGTCTCGGGCAATGAGCATCGAAATAGAGAGCGCGATCGCAACCGTCAAAATGACGATGACGCCGATGGCTCGCATGGAGTTGCGAAAGACATTGCGAATGCCTCTTCGTAGTGCGTTCACGCTGCATCCTTTCGCGTCAGTGGCCAACAGCATGGCGTTTCGGCTGGAGGTGCGATGAAGAAGCGCTTAAGAGTGGGCTAAGAATGTGGCGAAGGACCATTGCCCGTCCGTCCTAGGCTCGTCCAATGAGTTCGATCCCTCAGAGCGTGGGGCGTGCCCCCTTTGGAGATTACGAGACGTGGTACCAAGTATCGGGTGATCTGGGTTCGAGCATGGCTCCTCTCGTGGTCTTGCACGGCGGACCAGGATGTTCGCATGACTATTTGGAGAACCTTGTCGCTTTGTCAGAGAGCGGTCGAGCCGTGATTCACTATGACCAGATTGGGGGCGGGCGTTCGACGCTCCTGCCCGATCAGGGCGCTTCCTTTTGGAAGGTGGGATTATTTCTCGCCGAGTTGGAGAATCTCCTGGTCTATTTAGGAGTGAACGACAGCTACCACCTTCTAGGTCAGTCCTGGGGCGGGATGCTCGGTGCCGAGCACGCTGTCGGCGTCCCGTCAGGACTTCGTTCGCTCATCGTCAGTAATTCTCCAGCCTCGATGGCGCTATGGGCGAGCGAAGCCCAAGTACTGCGCTCAAAGTTAGATCCCGAGGTCGCGCGAGTTCTCGATGAGCATGAAGCCGCGGGAACGATTCGTGCGCCGGCCTACCTACAAGCCACCCAGGCGTACTACGACAAGCACGTATGTCGCGTTGTGCCGAATCCTCCAGAACTCGTGCGAACGATCGAATTCATGAGTCAAGACAGTACCGTCTACAACCTCATGAACGGACCGAATGAATTCCATTGCGTGGGCACCTTGAAAGATCGGTCGATCATTGATCGACTCAGTAACATTGACGTGCCATGTTGCTCACTTCTGGTCGTTATGACGAAGCGACGCCCGCAACGGTGCAGCCGTATTTTGAGAACATATCCAATGTTCGCTGGGAGATTTTTGATAACTCCAGCCACATGCCTTTTATTGAGGAACGAGAGCGATTTCTTTCAGTCGTCGGTGACTTCTTGGCCGAACACGATTGACCAAATAGGTTCACGCCGATTGTGATTGCTCGTAAGGTTTGTGGCGACACGCTCAAGGAACGCTAGGTTGAGAGCGAAATCTCGAAGAGAGGGATGGTGGCGCGATGTCCTTTGATTCGAGCGTGAATCAACTATTACTGCGACTTCGAATCGTTTCACCAGCTGGCGACGCCACTCCCTCGCCGTGGCGTGTAGTTCTAGCTAGTGTCATATCGATCGCCGGTTCGCTCGGAGCAGACTGGCTTCTCGTAAGATTCGCAACTCACGTATCGTCGTCGCTTCATGGTTATTCTCATTTCCGCCTTGTGGACTACGGGACGTTGAGTTTCGTCGGCGTCAGTGCTGCGGGCGTGGGGTGGTTCATCACGACGCGAGTGACCTTGTACCACGTTGGCTGTTTTTTCGTCTTTCCATATTCGTATCGATAGTTCTGCTGGTTCCAATCTCTGGTTGCTCGGTCGCGGTGAGCCAATTGGCGCCGTGACAACGCTCGTCGGGATGCATCTTGCAATCGCCGTCATCACCTACAACTGCCTGGTGCATTTTTCACCATGTAAGAAGCCGGCGGTTAGATCTGAACTCGAGACAGTTGAGTCCGACCCTTGGGCCTCGAATCAAGTGAAGGAGGGCGGTGGGACATCGCTGGCTTTTGGCGCGAACGTTACGGTGAGCCGTCGCGCTTGGTCGATCATGGCGACGCTTTCGTTGTTGGAAATGCTGCTCGGTTTTGTCGAGATGTTGAGTGTGTCTTTTGACCGGCCGAATGGTTTCGCTGTCAGTCAGGGTGAATTCGTAACGCTCTTGCATGGCGCGCTCGGCCCAGCGCTCGGCGCCGGCGGACTTATGATTGCTGTCTTTTCAAGGCACCAGGATCGTATTGAACGCATCGCGGGTGTCGTTGGTCTGATCGGTCTGAGCTTGGCGGGCATTGGAGGTTTTCTCTGTTATGCCCAATCGCTGCGACTCACCGGAATGATTTTGATGTTCATCGGAGCCGCCACCGCCATATTTGGCTACTTGATGCCCACCATCGACGACTCGCCACCTAATGCCCGGGCTGGGAATCAAAGCACGCCTTAGTTAGTTGAACTCTGCACCCATTTGATTGCTTCGAGCGCTTCTGTCGGTGTCCAGCCCTTCTTATAGACCGGGGTCTTGTAGATGTTGCTCTTGTAACCCATGAACGTGGCGAGGACCTTTGACAACTTTCCCGTGAAGGCTGGCTGCGTGCCACTGAGGAAACGCACCTGCTGATTCGCGTTGATTACCCAGAAACCGTCAGAGTGGTTGATGTCGTACGTCAACTTCTCGTAGGGCGCCATCCAGTCAGCGGGAGGTGGTGAGCTCTGTGGCACCACTTGTACGGTCCAGCCGAAAAACTTTTCGATGGACAAGAGATTGTCATTGATGTCACCAGTTCCGACGGTTCCGTTCATTCCGCTCGATAGCTTCGCCCCTTTGGGCAATTTAGGAGTGGTCGTTGAGCCGAGCTCTGTCCACAATTGAAAGTTGGCGCCGACGAGCGATGAGTATGCCTTTATCCGGGTGAGGTTGTCACGATAGGGGTCAACGTTGATCCCGACGACCTCAACGTTGTTCAATTTCTGCTGGTTAATCAGATTCTGGAGTTGCAGCATGTTGCCACTCGTAAACGGGCAGGTATCACCGCAAAGCGTGAGGTACGGAACGACAAACACAGTTTTTCCCTTGAGCGCGCCGAGAGTTTCGAGCGTGCCATTTTGATTCTCGAACTTGGCAGAAGCTGCAGCCGACGTCAACGCGGTGTTGGTCGCTGTTCCAACTGACGCTGGTGGTTCGGCCACCGTATTGGCCAATGCCGCCTGAGGGACCGTGAGAATCATTGCGACCAACGTCGCCGCGGCGATTTCAATTTTTCGAATGCTTATCACGGGTGCTCCTCTTCATCGATTGCTCTGCAATACTACCTACTGTAGTAGAAGTGTCAAGTCAACTCGTTCTTGTGCAATGGTGCATTACGATGAATGACTTGTGAATAGGTGAAGGTGAGGCTCGTGGTGAAGCTCGGCGATCTCGAACGCGAAGTAATGGAGGTCGTCTGGAACGAACCTTCGATCGCATTTACCGTTCGAGAAGTGAATGGTCACTTTCCCAATCACGCCTACACCACGATTATGACCGTGCTTTCGCGTCTCACGTCGAAGGGTTTTCTCGTCGAGGAAAAGGAAGGTCGTCTCAATACCTTTCGCGCCACCGCGTCCCGGGAGGATTACATCACGGGACTGATCATGGAAGCACTATCGAGCACGAGCGATCGACAAGCCGTTCTCGCCCGTTTCGCGCAGTCGCTTCGCGCGAGCGACCGGAGCTTCTTCCGCCAGATCTTTTCACGAGGTTCGCGTTGATGTCGACGCTTGTTTTGGCTTTCGTCGTTACGGTTCTTTGTCTCGTTATTCTTCCAGAACTCCTGTATTCGTCTCGACGTTTTGATGCAAACCCGCGAGCAGGTCTCACGATCTGGTTTGCGATATGCGCAATTGGCTGGTTCAGCGCAATTGTCTTGTTCTTGCAGATTGGACTACAACAATTTCAAGGTGCACTCTTACCCACAACCATCTCATTTCTTGAGCGCTTGGGCGACGGTCACCCGCTTCGAGGTCTCGGTCTCAGCGAAGTCGTCGGGCTCTCTGTAGCTTTTGACATAACCGTTTTGTTGATTGGTGGCATGGTCACCGCGACCTGGAAGATTTGGCACCTTCGCCAAAGTCAGCGAGTGGTGCTTGACCTCGTGGCGCGGACTGCGGACATCGCCGATGTCTCAATCCTCCAACATCCTCAACCTCTTGCGTACTACCTTCCGGGCGATGGCGGACGAGTGGTGGTGAGCAGTGGTGCCATTGAGATCCTTTCGCGTGTTGAACTCGACGCCGTGCTCTCACACGAGCAAGGACATCGGCACGGCCATCACGGAGCACTCCTGATTCCCCTCCAAGCGTTGACGCCTTTTGTGACGTTCCTGCCAATCGCACGTTACGCGCCGTCGGTAATTCACACGTATCTCGAAATGGCGGCTGACGATTTCGCTCGCCAACGAACCGCCACTGAAGCACTGCACCAGGCGCTCGAGAAGTCAAACCTCTTTCATCACGCGCCCCAAGGCGCGTTCAGCATGTACGACGACGTCATAGAGCGTCGTCTTCGTCGTCTGGGGATGCGCGCAATGCCCTTCATTGACCAGTCGATACTTCTTCTCACCGTAGGAGGCGCGTGTTCTCTTGCATGGACTCTTCTGATGCTGCGCCAGTGAGATGTACGAAGACGCATATCAGGAGAATCGAACGAACCTCACTCGGTAGATCACGAATATCGCAAACCTATGGGGACGCGTGAGGCGTGCTCGCGCGAGACAACGAACAATGCCAAGCCAGCGGTGTGCGCAATCATCATCGCCGAACCCCATACCATCATGATGAGTCCACCATTGTGAATGTCGCCAATGTTCAACGTGGACATGCTCATGCCCGTCGTGTGCAACGATCGTGAGGTCGAAGACCAAAGGACTAATCCCGTTGTTGCGACGACGGGAAGGGCGAGCAACATGTAGGTGAGTCGCTGTTGATTGTTCATCACCCTTCTCGCCCCGTAGACGGGAGTCCAGAACCAGATGCCCACGACCAGGAACGAGCCCAGTTCGACAAAATGCCCACCCGACTGACTCATCACCCAACTCCCCAGCGCTGTCAAGTGATAAAGGGGGATGAGGACGGTGAAAGAAAGAAAACCGATGGTGGCGAAGGGGCGACTTATCGAAAGATTGATTCCGGCGGCAACGAGTGGCGCAATCACCAAGATGACAATGAGATGCTCGATCATATGACTTCGGTAGCTCGTCATCGACAACGTTTGCACGTCGGAGCAAAGCAGAAGCACTATGAGTGCGAGTGCACTGACCAAGAGAGCTTTTTCGCGAAGTAAAAGTCGGCGCCAGAAAAGAAGAAGCAAGACTGCTCCGACGGCAGCTGCGATTACGGCACTTTGCGCTAGGTGCCACGAGTTCAGTTGTGGCCACGCGGACCCGTTACCAGTCATTCTCATGACCTCTGCGCCGAGGAGATACGTCCGGTTCACAAACACGACCCTATTCGGCGTCTCACACTGATTGCACGAGAAAACACTTTACGCTCGACGGGGAAAAATACGAGTTGTCACTAACAACGTTCGAATTACATTTTCATGTTCATGGCTGACATATGAAAATGCAAACCCTTTGGCGCCGACACGACCTTGGCTTGCACGTTGACCGATTGAGCCTTGGCGAAGTTACTCCACTTCACGACGAGAGGCACTTCTTTCCCCTTCACAAGCGGCGAATGCAAGTCACCGAGCATTGCTCCTTGGTACTTGAGGGCCAGTTGTTGAACATGACCAGGTTGGATGAAAATATTGGCAATCCACACCATGGCGTGATTTCCCTGACACATGTTGGCGTCGTAGTAGATCATTGACATTCCCGATATCGGCGATGACACGGACATGAGCGAAATCGGCCCGCTTGTGTCGTTGGCAACAGACATCACCACTGCCGAACTGCCATTGGCGGGCGCCGCGGTGACCGTTACGTTAGAGATGACGACCTTGCTGGTGGGTGTCGCCGATTCAGCAACGGACGTACAGAGCCAGAGCGTGCCGATCGTGCTGACTAAGAATGACAAGACGATGCGTCGCACGAGGCTGATACTACCATTGGTAGTACTTCGTTCGTCACGGTGTCGTCCCGTGTCCGTAGTCGGGGGACTTTTTAAAGATTCGCGGGTTGAAGCGGATCAAAATGAAGATCGGGGATTCTCGATTGGCAAACTCGTACTGACACACTTTCAGCACGGCGTGGAACGCTCAATAACTTGGCCCGTCTTGTCTCAAGGCTGGACGACTTCCAATGCACGATTCTTCACAATTCTCCACCATGAGTAGCCATTGGCATTCACCGTGTCACCATCTCGTAAGGTTGCCTAGGGGTTATGAAATATCAGAATGTCCGTAAGTCCAGTCCGGCTCCCGTAGCTCAGGGGATAGAGCAATGGTTTCCTAAACCGTGTGCGCAGGTTCGAATCCTGCCGGGGGCACCAAACGTAAGGCGACGAAGGAGTCGACCATGGATGAAATCGCTCGATCGAAATACATCTCCGTTGGGACCTACCGCAGCAACGGATCGCTGATATCAACTCCAACGTGGGTTGTCCCGTTTCGTGAAGGATATGCGTTCACCACGCAAACAGGCTCGTGGAAGACCAAACGGTTAGCTCGCGATAGTCGAGTCGTCGTCACGAGCAGCAACTTTCGTGGTCGTCCAGTGAAGGGGGCGACGCTGTTTAAAGGACGAGGTGAGTTGCTCACGGGTGCTCCCTATGACGAGGTCGAACGCGAGATTCGACGCAAGTATCGCTTCATGTGGTTATTGACAATCACGCCACGTCGGCTGGTTCAAAAGGTAAAGGGCGGAGAGAAGATTGCAGACTGTGCCGTCTACTTCGTTCTCGAGGGCTGGGAATAAGGCCTTGGAACTGTGAGATAACCCGACAAAAGTTCGAATTCAAGAATTCCTTCGTTCGCTAAATGAGGTCGTGTGGATGCTTCATGAAACGCTGGGTGTCTCGCCAGTGTGGCGGAGAGCTGGGAGAGTTGCAGTCATTCATCTCGGAACGGCTGAACCACAAAATACGTAGGGTAATCTCCGTTCAGCGCAGAGTCGTAGATTGTTTCGAGCTTTGACGACACCGCGTCAGCGAGGAGAGCATTGTTGTGATATCGGTGAGGTGCCAGAGTTGAGTTACATCATCCACAATTGGGGATATCCCTGGATTGGATTGTTGGTACTCGCGATCGCCGGCGTGCACGAAAAGGGATTGCGATCGTTGAATCGCAGATCAAGCAAAGAACACGCAGCACGGCGACGACGCAGAATGTGGTTTACCTACGCGGGGTTGCTCGTGGCTGCATTAAGCGTTGTTTCACCTCTTCAGTATTGGGCAATGCAATACTTCTGGGTCCACATGCTTCAACACGTCACGGTAATGCTGGCGGCTCCAGCGCTCTACGTGGCGGGAGCACCATTGTTGCCTCTCATTCACGCGATTCCCGTGAAAACGCGTCGCCTTCTCATACGAAGTATTTTCCTATCGTCAAAATTCCGTTTTTGGCGAAGAGCTGGTGCATTCCTAGTATCTCCTCTCGTCGGCGTCATCTTCTTCAACATCGTGATGGTGGTTTGGATGGTCCCGGGGTTATTCAATCCAGTAATGGACAGTACGAGGCTGCACGTCGGTCTCATGTTGACGTCTTTTTTCCTTTCGGGAATCCTATTTTGGATTCAGTTCATCCCCTCAGCACCTTTGAGACCGAAGTTGCCGCCATTCGCACAAGTCGTGGCGCTGCTCGCCACCAACCTCGTAATGACCATCATCGCTCTCATTTTGAGCTTCTTCACGTCGGTGCCGTGGTACAACTTCGGCGCCGCTATGTCGGCAATGGCTTCGATGCCAGGGATGGCGATGCCGCACATCACGCTTAATCGTTTAGCTGACCAGCAGATTGGCGCTGCGATTTTATGGGTGTGCGGAGACTTCTGGTGCTATCCCGCGCTGGTGACCGCCCTTCGTCGTTCGATGAACGACGACACACGAACCGACTACTTTTCTCGTTTGGTGCGAAGTCACCGCAACATGAGCGTCGAGGAGTTTCAAACCGCGCGAACCGCGAGGATCGAGTCAACCCGTAGTCCATTTTCGGATGTGAACAACTTGAAGAAATGACGCGAGTCGACTAAAGGCTTTGCGAGATCGATCGCGTGAGGTTTCTCGTTATGGAGCCGATGGGACAAGGAGAAGCTGCAGTTCCTCGAGTTAATCCTGTTTTGCATTGCGATAACGTGGAATCACGATGGTGAGGCTTTAGAACTATGTCCGGGATGTCCACAAAAGCGATTGATGTCACCAATTCCCTCGTCGTGACGCTTTTCAAGCACTCACTCTTCTTCACCGACGTCATATGGTTCTGCATCGTCGCGACATTGCTCTTGGCGACGATGCTCGCAAGCCGAAAGATTTTCACTTTCAATATGTCGCGTGACGGCGAACAAGAACCCCGTGCGAGGACGTACTTGCGTTGGGGGTTTGGAGCGATTTGGCTCGTTGACGGTATCTTGCAGTTTCAATCGGCCATGCCACTCGGGCTCGCCAATAACGTCGTACGACCAATGGCTGTCGGGACGCCATCGTGGCTCCATTCGTTGATGATTCATGGCGTCAACGAATGGAACGCCCACCCCATTTCTCTTGCTGCGGGCGTGGCTTGGTTCCAAGTGGGACTCGGACTCGTGATTTTGGTGTCCAAGGGACGAACTGGACGCATTGCGGCGGGGTTATCGGTATTTTGGGCGGCCGGAATTTGGCTCATTGGAAACGGGGCTGGAGGCATATTCGCATCGGGGGCCACAATTCTTTTTGGTTGGCCGGGTGCCACCTTGATCTACGTCATCGCGGGATTGTGGCTTTGCGTGAGTTCGACGAGGTTTCGCGATTCCTTCTCAAGTTTCACCCTCAGATTCTTTTCGCTCCTTTTCTTGATAGCCATCATCTTCCAGTCTCTTCCCGCCGCAGGTTTCTGGCGGGGCGGAAACGCCAATGCCCTCACCGTGATGACACGCTCCATGACCAGCGTCGCCCAGCCCCATCCTCTGGCCTGGATTGTTCGCCACGGTGGCACCATTAGTGGCGAACTTGGCGGTGGTTTCAACATCATCGTGATCTTGTGGCTCTTGATTACTGGTCTTGGACTCTGGCGATCGGTAAAGACGAAGAGTAATTGGCCGGTGTACTCGCTCGTAATTGGTTGTCTCGTGCTTTGGGTCATTGCTGAGGACGCGGCTCTTTATGGCGGACTTTCGACGGACTTCAATTCGTTATTGCCAATGGCAGTGCTTGGTTGGTGTGCGCTACCTCGTCTTCAGTCAGCGCCCGCTCGATCACCGCGACTGCCACTTGAACTTTCCAGTGGTGTTGGTGCCGTCGTTGCAACCTTCGCGACCGCGATGTTGCTCACGAGTACGATATCCATGTTCGTGACCACCACAATCGCTGGCGCGGAGAATACATTCTTTCTGGCTCAGAGCGGGGCTGCTTCGCCGATCAATCTCACCGCCCCGCGCTTTACACTCACTGATCAGTTCAATCATCGCTACACGTTGGGTGAGCATCGTGGCTACGTCACCCTTCTCACGTTCCTTGATCCCGTATGTTGGACGGACTGTCCGTTGCTTGCCAATCAATTGGCTCAAGTCCGCTCCGAGTTGCCTTCCAATGTCAAGCTCGACATCGTGGCGGTGGCTGCCGACCCTTATCACGAGTCGATTGCCGACTTGCGTCACTTCATCGCGATTCATCACATCGGTGGCGTGAAGGATTTCTACTTTGTGACGGGCAAGCTTGCTCAGACCAGCCGTGTATGGTCCAACTACGGCATCACCGTTGAGATGACTCCCACTGATGCGATGAGTATCCACAGTGATTACATGTACATCGTGAATCCGCACGGAAGAATGAAATGGGTGTTTCACGATGATCCGGGCTCGGGCGGTGCCGTCGCCGTCTCCTCCGTCGCTCAAATTAAGTCTCTGTTAGCAACCCAAGGCATCGGATGATCAAGCGGGTCATGGTCGTCGTCGGATTGTTGACGGGGGCCTCACCATGAGTTCGTGCGGATCGCCCGCGACCGTATCGACGTTCGTTCCGTCGAAAAATTGTCACGTGTCGGCGACCAACTACAACTTCGCGGGTTGTGATTTGTCACATCGAAACTTGAGCCATCTCGATCTGGAGTCCGATGACTTTGAGCGAGCCAATCTCACGGGAACTAATTTCGATTACTCAAATCTTCAAGGGGCGAACCTGAAGAAAGCAAAACTGTCGGGCGTTCTGACCAACGACTTGACGATATGTGTCAATGCCGAAATCGGTCCGTGTTCGGAGCCGGGGCTCACGTCGCCAAAGACATCGGATGCCACGCAGGGGGAGTAATCGCGCAACACTCTTGTTTGGCGACCTCCATTGAGATCACCGTCAAAAGGTTGTGGTGGTCGTTGTTGTTGAAGTGGTCGTCGTCGTGGGCACAACGACGGCAGAAGAACCGGTCCACTGAACTGTTCGTTCGCCGTTTTCGCTGACGACCGTCATTGATGTTCGTAGGGCCTTCAGAGGGCCAGTGCGTGGCCCCCGCGACGTCGAGCGCGTTGGGACCTTGCTGACTCAAGACGACTTCGTAGGTTGGAACGACGATGCCACCCAGAGTTACGTTGATAGCCATGACGACACAACCTCCCGCCGCCAAGGTGTAGCCAGACTTCACGCCGACGACGCCGTCCGAGCCCAGGTACGGCGTATACGTGCCCACTTCGCCAGCCACGGGAACCTTCACTTTCGTAAGAGCGACGATGCTGTCGACGACGGGTTCACTCGTCATGAGATCGACCGCCAAGGTCGTCTGGTCTTCAGCCGTTGAAAGGTCACTGGGCGAGATTCCGGTGAAATCGGCGTAATGGGTCTTGGACAGACCGAGGGTGAGTGCGTCATTGTTCATCATTGCGACAAACTGGCTCTGGCTCATTCCAGTTAGCTGCACGAGTAATTCGGCATAATCGCCCGAGGAGTGTACGAGGAGTCCTCGAAGAAGTGTCCCTTCGCAAAGGCGCTCACCCAATCTGATTTTCAGTGTCGATTCTTGAATCGAGAGGTTCTGGTGAAAGAACGCAACATTGGCTGGCGTCACGGTGGTGCACGGCCCGCTTGTTGAAACGTGAGTGGGAGCTGTTGGAGTACCACCCAGGTCGTCATGAGTTTGGTGAGGCTCGCGATGGGAACGCGCGGCTGATTGGGAGATGCCGCCTCAACGGACAACGAGGGTACTGCTAAAGCGGCGCTGTCTCCCCCCGGCCACGGGAAGAGATTGGTCGCGGGTGAAGTGGTCGTCGTGACCGGACTCGATGTCGTGGTGCTGGTCGATGACACCGTCGTAGTCGTCGAACTTGAGCCGTTGGCCTCGGAACTGAAAACAAGGGTACCGACGAGCGACGCCGCGAGTACCCACGCCATCGCGAAGCTCGAACCGGTGCGAAGTAGCGAGATCTTAATTAACCTCAATGAAGTTCGGAATCCTGATCTACGAGCATCGGCTTTTTGCACGATTCCAGGTTCCCATCGAAGTCAACTTTGAGCGGGACTCTTCACGAAGTCGTAATGGTCGCACATCTAGACGTCATCGGAGAAACTGAGCGAACCGTCTTTAGTTCCCGTGAGATAGGAAACCAGTCCCGATACCAAGAGCAATAGAAACGATGCGGTAAGGGCGAGGTTCAGACCGTGCGTGAAGGCTTGGAATGCTGCTTGGACGACTTTCTTGATAATGATCTTCACGGCGGCGCTGCTTCTACCGCTCAAACCTTTTTCTTGTGCGTTAATCGAACCTGTTGTCACTGCGGCGATGATCTGGGCGCGAAACGCGACGGGGATGCCAATGGCGGCGAGACGCGCAATGAGGTTCACGGTCAACTGTCCATTGACTATCGAACCAAGGATCGCGACGCCCGCGACGGCTCCAAGCTCTCGGCTCGTGTTGGTCGCTGAAGCGGCCATTCCCGAA
Source organism: uncultured Acidimicrobiaceae bacterium (assembly GCA_963834545.1). Taxonomy (GTDB): domain Bacteria; phylum Actinomycetota; class Acidimicrobiia; order Acidimicrobiales; family RAAP-2; genus RAAP-2. The sequence continues at coordinate 26,822 of CAWICL010000065.1, forward strand.
TTCGCTGCGGGCACACTCGCTAGCGCGGAGTAGGTCACCGGTACGACAAGCGTTCCAAAGCCAATACCAGCGATTCCCATCGTCCAACCCACTGTCGACAAACCAGCATTCGGTCCAATCAAGACGTCGGTTAACAGAACTCCGAGTGACGCGACGAAACATCCAGTCATCATGGGCACGCGAGTTCCGACGACGCCAACCCATCGTCCAGCAAAGAGTGATGCCAAGACCATGCCCGCGAGCAGCGGCAAGAAGTCCAACGCGAGGTCGAAGGCACCCACTGACGCCACAATCTCGAGGTACAACGCGACGAAGAAGAAGATGGAAAAGATGGAGAAGTAACTGGCGAAAGCGATGAACGTCGAACCAGCAAAAGGTCGCCGTCGGAAGAATGAGAGATTCAACATCGGGTTCTTGACGCGTCGCTCGACGAAGACAAAGACGAACATGAAGACAAAGCTGATCACGTAGAGAGTGATGATCCAACTCGTGATGTAACCAGCCGTCTCACCGGCAATCGTTGCGAACGTGGCGGTTCCCAAGACGACAGCGCCGACGAAAAATCCGGCGAAGTCCGGTCGAGAACGTGTGGGGTCAGAACTTTCGGGAAGTGTTGATCCAGCGGCAATCATCGCCAGAATGCCGAAGAGCAAATTTGCCCAAAACACGGCTCGCCACGAGAAGATGCCAACCAACGTGGCTCCGATGATCTGGCCCCATGGCCAGCGCGAGACCCGATACCGCGGCCCACGCGCCAAGGGCACGCGCTCGTTGGCGATCGTCAGGGTAGATGTGTCGAATCATTGAGAGAGTGCTGGGTTCGGATGCTGCGGCACCAACGCCCATGATGACTCGACCAATCACCAGCATCGTGGAAGTTGTCGCGACCGCGCACACGATTGAGCCGCCACAGAAAATGGCGACGCCGATGATCATGATGCGCTTGCGCCCGTAGTTGTCGCCCAGTGAGCCGCAAATCAACATCAAACTGGCAAAGGCGAGGGCGTAACCACCAACGATCCATTGCAGATCAGAAATTCCAGAGTGCAAATCAGACTGCACGTTGGACAACACCGCGCTGATGACCGTGTTATCGATGAACGTGAGAAAGAGGATTGCGAGTAGCGCGCTGAAGCCAAAGTGGGTGGTGAAGCCGCGCCACTTCTCACCAATGAAGGTGGCGTTGCTCGACCCCGATGCTGTAGCGGTACTTCGCGGGCTATCCATACGCTCCCTCGAACACGGGCGAACTCACTGCGGGCAAAGTCTTGCAGCGCTCGAAAAAAGTCACCACGAACCTACCCCGAGTTAGGCGCTTCGAGGTGGGTTCGTGGAAACTCGTCGAGCAGAAATTACTTGAACTTGATTGGAAAGACCGCGGAGTCTTTGCCTTCGGCATTACCAACGCTGACATCGCACTTATCGAGGTTCGACGCCTTGGTACCACAGGTACCAGTGCCAATGGTGCCCGTGCTCACCGTGAATTTCGTGACGGGCAAAGTACCCTTGGCGGTGATTGTGGCGGGTGTGGCGCCAAGTTCGTTGCACTGACTGCCACCTTTGGCACTGATCAGACACTCGACGACGTAGACCGAGTCGCCTTTCTTGAATCCACTTCCACTCACCTTGACGGTCGATCCGTTCTTCAGGTTCGTTGAAGGGGTCACGGTGATCTTCGGTCCCGATGCCGCTCCTGCGCTCATTGCGCCGCTCGAAATTACTAGAAGTGCTGCGGTCAAGACGCTTGCGCCAATTCGTCGCGTTACGGATTTCGTCATAGTTGTCCTCCAATAGATGTTGTTGACGCAAAATGCTTTGTCGTCAAGTCGCACGAAAACTCTTGCGTCCAACTCAGCTTCGCTGAAGACCACAATTGTGCATTGCAGTCTGAAGGGGAGCCAGCAAGCGAGCTTTCCTTCGACGCAAAATCACTCGTGCGAGTGCAATCATCGTAACGTTCCTCAAAGCGAAAGTTACTCACCACTAAGGATTCTCTCAGTTCAAGACGTAATGTTGAGTCTCGCGCCGTGAAGATTACTCATTACGGGTTGGTAACTGATGCCTGCAGTCCATCACAGCGTGGTTGATGACTCAGAGTTTTTCGGCGACGACTGCCGTACCGTAGGCGAGAATTTCTTGGAAGGTTCCTTGGAGTTCGTTCGAGTCATATCGCATTGCGAGTACCGCGTTGGCTCCGGCCGCTTCGGCAGATTCCTTCAAACGAGTGAGTGCCTCTTCTCGTGCTTCTTGAAGTTGTTTCGTGAGGCCACGCAACTCTCCGCCGCCGAGGGCCTTGAGCGACGCACCGATTTGCGCGCCAACATTTCTCGTTCGCACCGTCAACCCATTCACCTCACCAATGACTTGGGTGATCTTGTATCCGGGCAAATCGTTCGTCGTGACAATCAACATGACATTTCCTCCCACTCTGCCAGTTACACTAGGCCACCTTCAAACGTGACGAGTTCATCATGACGCGCTCCAGGTGTCGAATCGTCGTGCGAACGACCTTCGCTTAAGGTGGTTGGCAACAGAAAGACATGATGAAATTTAGAAACCACGCCGGTCAGTTGCTGGTCGTTGCCCTCATCGCGGTCGTAAGCCTCTCGCTGGTCCCCTCCTCGTCGGTATCAGCGTCGCCGTCTTCGAGCGCGAGTGAGAAACTCATTTCCCGAGACGACTCGGACGTCAACACGATTCGTTCTTATTTCTTTTGCAGTAGCGCCGCGTGTAAGAAAAATGACGCGATTGCTTCGACAAATGCCGCCGCAGCGATGAACGAGCTTGACGGCGACGTCACGAAACTCAACCTCATGTCTTCGGTTGGCCAGCGGCCATTCTTGACGAAGTTGGCCAACGATGTTCAAGCGCTGCAGGACGTCTATTCGAATTACGCGACCCAAACGAGCACCGTTCAGGTGGCGAAGAACACTGGCATCATCTACTACGAGACGGCGAACATCTACTCTGACCTGTACCTGCTCTCAAGCACGATTCGAAAGTTCAAGCCAAGCTTTGCGACGTGGAGTTTTGGTGCAGTCGCCGTTCTCTATACGATGCAGGTCGATACCCAGGTCATCGATGCGAAATCATCGAGTGCTGCAACTGACATCGCAACGAATCTCGACCTCGAGCAAGACGCCCGCGCGTTGAAGGCGGATGCCAACGGTCCCAACAAGGTTTTCAACTCACTTCTCGTCACGTTTGCGAACACGCAAAGCGATGTCAGTCGTGACGAGAATGCGCTGCTCGAAAAGAAGAAGCTCCTGGTAAGCAACAGCGTGTTAAATGGTGACGTTAAGAAACTCGAATCAGATTTCAATGCGATTGTAAAACTTCAAAAATCCCTCGCAAAGTAGTCGTCGTTGCTTGAAAGGAATCAGGTCATGTCCCGTGAAGCACTTCTCGTTATGGATCTTCAAAATGGCATTGTCGAACGCTTGGGCGACGAGTCAACTTCGCTGATCGACACGTTGGCGAAAGTGCTCGACGCGGCCCGTTCCGCCGAGAAGCTCGTCATCTTCGTGCGCGTCGCGTTTCGAGAGGGAGCCCCCGAAGCGAGTACTCGCAATAAATCATTCGCCGCGCTCGCGCAATCGAGTGTCATGTCTGAATCTGCTGCTTCGACGCAGATTCACGATCGTCTTTCGCCGCACGAAGGCGACGTTGTGGTCGTGAAGCGGCGCGTGAGTGCGTTCTCGGGTAGTGATCTTGATGTCGTGCTGCGTGCGAATGGCGTCGATTCACTCGTGCTCGCGGGGATTGCCACGAGCGGGGTCGTACTCTCGACACTGCGACAAGCCGCTGATCTCGATTTCTCGCTAACTGTGCTTAGCGACGCGTGCGCAGACTTCGACCCTGAAGTTCATCGTGTTCTCGTGGAAAAGGTATTCCCGCGTCAAGCGGCGGTGATGAGCGCCGCAGAGTGGATCGAGGCAACGACTTAGGTTTCGCTGGTGGCGAGTGTTTCTTGGCGCGTGACCGTACGAGACTCAAAGGCAATGGTCGCGGCGAAGCTGAGTACAAGGGCCGTGAGCACACCTAGATTCGCGTACGCCCACGCGCCGGTCTTGCCACCGAGGTGAAATGGTTTGAGTAAGTAGCCCTGCCACGAGAGCCACGTGGCGGCAGTGTTGGTGACAAGGCCCCAACCAAGGAAGCTGGAAACGACAATGGTGATCAGAGGTGTGACGCGCACATCGCCGTAGCGTCCCTTCGACTGATACAGGTCGGCATCGGAATAATCCTTGCGTCGTAGCAGGATGTCGGCGAGAAAGACTCCACACCACGCCGCGATCAGTACTCCTACCGTGATGAGGAATCCTTCGAATTGACCGAGGAAGTTCTGTGCCTTGAAAACAATGTAGATCGTGCCAATCACCATGACCAGACCATCGACACCGGCGGCGGCGTAGCGCGGAATCCGTATTCCCGCCGACAAGAGAGAGAGGCCCGACGAGTAGATGTCGAGCACCGCTCCTCCCACGAGTCCGAGTAGTGCGACGATGACGAAGGGAACAAGGAACCACGTGGGCAAGATCGTCGCGAGCGCGCCAACCGGTCCGTACGTACTTCCGTTGACGTTGTTGGTAAAGGTTTGAGATGAACCAGCGAGCAAGAGCCCAAAGAGCAACAAAATGATCGGCGCGATCGAAGAACCGAAGGTGGTCCACCACACCACTCCCTTGCTCGATGCGTTGCGAGGGAGATATCGAGAGTAGTCGGCGGCGGTGTTGACCCATCCAAGTCCGAAGCCCGTCATCACGAAGACCAGCGCACCTATGAGGTGTTGGGTCGAACCGGTTGGGACATGTGAGACCACGTGCCACTTGATGTGGTTGAGCGTCAAGACAATGAAGAACACCGTTAAAACACCAGTGACGACGGTGATTACCGCTTGCATGCGCATAATAAGGTCAAAGCCCATCACGCCGCCGCCCACGATGAGCGCTCCAACGACGATCAGGGCCACGACCTTGACGCCAGTCCCGCCGCCCCAACCCAGTCGGGTGAACACCGTGGAGGTCGCGAGTACGGCGATGACCATGAGAAAGGTCTCCCATCCCACGCAAAGGAGCCACGAGATAAAGGACGGAAGTCTGTTCCCACGCACTCCGAATGCCGCACGACTGAGAATCATGGTGGGCGCGGAGCCTCGTTTTCCAGCGGTGGCGATGAAGCCGCACAGTAGGAAACTTACGGTGATTCCGACGAGTCCTACGAGGATCGCCTGCCAAAATGAGATCCCAAAACTGAAGACGTAAGCGCCGTATCCGAGACCGAGCACTGAAACGTTTGCCCCGAACCAGGGCCAGAAGAGCTCGCGTGGCCGACCTTTACGTTCACCCTCACTAATGATGTTGATACCGTTGCCCTCAACGCGAAGCGCGGTGGCGGCGCCGGTTCCGAGCATGTCGCTGAATTCATCACTCACGGTGCCTCCTCGTAGGACGTACGAAATCGTTTGAATGATTGTAGGCAGAAGATTCTTGCAATCAATCTCGTTCACCAAGTTAATTGGCGATTCGCTTTGTGGGCAGTTCTCAAGGACGATTTTGTGCGAGGTACCTTGTCAGTGGTGGCGATGGACCAAGAGCAAGTCAAGGAGCGAGGTGAGCGGGCTTACGCCACATTTCTCGGCCTCGCGATTGGCGACGCGCTGGGGATGCCGACCCAGTCGCTCTCACGAGATGAGATTGTTGCGCACTTCGGCGAGTTGGTGACGACGTTTTACCCCGCCAACCCCGACCATCCCTTCGCGGGGGGACTTCGCGCAGGGACGATAACTGACGACACTGAACAGGCAGTCGTCTTGGCGTCGCTGCTGATTCAAACGCCTGGCGACTTCGACCCTCTGCTCTACGCACGGCGTCTACTCGAATGGGAAGACAACGTGCGCGCACGGGGGCTTTTGGATCTCTTGGGACCTTCAACGAAGCGAGCGCTCGAGAGGATCGAACAAGGTATGGATCCACGCGACTCTGGTTCCCTTGGCACGACAAACGGGGCCGCGATGCGTATCGCTCCGGTGGGCATCATGAACCCGAGTGGCGACCTCCCTCGACTTATCGATCGCGTGATAGAAGTGAGCGCCGTTACGCACAACACCGCTTCAGCCTTGAGTGGCGCCGCGGCCGTGGCGGCGGTGATCAGTTCGGGAATCGATGGTGCGGACCTCGAGAGTGCGCTGGCTACGGGAGTGCAAGCGGCTGAGTTCGTCGAACGCAGGTACGAGCCCTTGGATGAACCACGAGTGAGCGAGGCACTGGTAACTGCGATCGATTTCGGGCATTCCTTTGAAGGAGTTTCTGTGATCGACGAGATAAATCGTCACGTAGGAACGAGTCTCGAGACGGTTGAATCGGTGCCGGCGGCCTTTGCGGTGTCGTCGCCTCTCGAGGTGATGGTTGGTTCGCTTGCCAGCTTGCGGCCTCACTCGGTGGGGACACCGACACGATCGCGTCAATGGCGGGCGCTATGGCCGGCTCTCTTTTTGGCTCGTCAACGTTTCCTCCGTCGGCGCGCGAACTCGTTGAGAGCCTCAATGATCTGCACCTCGAAGTACTGACTCGAGAGTTGATGGTACGTCGTGGCTAAGGTGAATCGGGCATGACGAGATCGCGACGATTTATTGGGTTGGACACGATCATGGTGGACGTCGTGGTCACGATTGCCTCGCTCCCGCTTCGCGGAGGAGACCAAGTCGCTACGGAGCGTCTAGTGAGCGCCGGGGGTGGCTTCAATGCAATGAGTGCAGCGGCGCGCCAAGGTCTTGACGTGATCTACGCGGGTCAACTCGGTAGTGGACCATTTGCCGACATCGCGCGTGACGCCCTTGTTCGAGAAGGAATTGAAGTTGCCGTCGCGCGAATCGAACACGTGGACATCGGCCTTTGTTTTGTCCTCGTTGAGCGCGATGGCGAACGAACCTTTGTGACCTCACCCGGTGCTGAAGGTCTCCTCACTGCGAAACAACTCGGGGCAGTCGCGTTGCAGGCGGGAGATGTGGTCTTCATGTCGGGTTATGACTTCGTGTACCCCGCGTTGTGCGCCGAAACGATGTCGTGGCTTCGTTCCATCGATCAAAAGGTGATTGTCGCATTTGACCCGGGGCCACGGGTGATGGATATACCAGAACCAGTGCGCAACGAAGTCCTCGATCGCACGGACTGGTTCTTGTGCAACGAAACCGAAGCAGTGAACCTGTCGCAACAATCGGACGTGGGTGACGCTGCCCGTTGGCTGGCGACGCGAACGGGGCGTCGTGGCGTCGTGGTTCGATGCGGACCCGATGGGTGCTACTTGGCGACCAACGGCGCTGAACTCGTTCACGTCAAAGGCGTACAGACCACAGTTGTTGACACCAATGGTGCGGGAGATGTCCATAACGGAGTGTTTCTCGCCGAATCGCTTCGAGGAACGGACACCGTCGAGTCGCTACAGCGCGCAAACGTGGCTGCCTCGATCGCGATTGGTCTCCTGGGACCAGCCACGTGCCCGCACCGCGACGTAGTGAGTCAACGATTCGTCGAGGCGTACGCGAACTAGGGCGTCGTTTCGATGCTCTAGCGTGACCATTGATACCTGGGGGGATGATGAAGCAGTTCGAGCCTTTTGAAGGAACCATTGGCCGCACTTTGGGCGAATCGACGCCCTGGTGGCCAACGCCAAAGCATCCAAAGCCCGGCGCACCGAACGTCGTGGTCATACTCATCGATGACTTGGGGTTCTCGCACTTCAACTGTTTCGGATCTGATCTGGTGACGCCGAACATCGATGCCCTCGCGGCTAACGGACTTCGCTACGCGAATTTCCACGTGACACCGTTGTGTTCGCCCACTCGAGCGGCACTCCTGACGGGGCGCAATCACCACAGCGTGGGGATGCGCGGGATTTCTAACTGGAGTAGTGGCTATCCCAGCATGCGGGGCCAAATTTCCAACCACGCCGCGACGCTGGGCGAGATGATGCGAGAAGATGGGTACACGACGTTCGCCATTGGAAAATGGCATTTGGTCTCCATGGAGAACTCATCGTCGGCCGGTCCTTTCGACCAGTGGCCCCTCGCTCGCGGATTTGATCGTCACTACGGCTTTCTCGACGGCGAGACGGATCAATTCACGCCGGATCTCGTCTATGACAATCATCGAGTGGAGCCACCGAAGTCGGTTAGCGAGGGATACCACCTCAGTGAGGATCTCGTCGATCACGCCATTGAGTTCATTCACGACGCCAAATCCGTTCGGCCGGATCGACCGTTCTTTATGTACTTCGCGTTTGGAGCGATGCACGCTCCTCACCAGGCACCCGCGGTCTACCTCGAGAAACATCGCGGTCGCTACGACGAGGGATGGGACGTCGCCAGAGAGAAGTGGTTCGCGAAACAAAAAGAGATGGGCCTCATCGCTCCCGACACCGAGTTGGCGCCGCGAAACGATGGTGTCGAAGCATGGGATTCATTACCAGAGAATCAGAAGAAACTGGCGTGCCGTCTACAAGAAGCTTTCGCCGCATTTCTCGAGCACACCGATGTACAGATTGGACGATTCGTCGCCGACCTCGAGAACCTCGGTGAACTGGATAACACCCTCATTTTATTGATGTCCGACAATGGTGCATCACAAGAGGGCGGTCCCTTCGGCATTTTGCACGAGATGAAGTACTTCAACTTCATATTCGAAAGTCCCGACGAAGCCGTCAAGCGCCTTGACGATATCGGAGGGCCAAGCAGTCACTCGAACTATCCGTGGGGTTGGGCGCAAGCCGGAAACACGCCCTTCAAGTGGTACAAGCAAAACACGCACGAGGGTGGCGTGCACGTGCCTCTCATCGCGCACTGGCCCAAGGGCATTGAAGCGAAGGGTGAAATACGGCATCAATTTCATTACGTCACTGACATCGCTCCGACGGTTCTCGAGGCCAGTGGCGTCAGCGCACCCGAGACGTACCGGGGTCTCGAGCAGATGCCCATCGCTGGCGCATCGATTGCGTACTCGTTTCTCAACGCGGATGCACCGAGCCAGAAAACAACTCAGTACTTCGAAATGGTCGGGCACCGCGCGATGTACCACGAAGGATGGAAGGCGGTCACTCGCCATTTCCCGGGGGTGGCGTTCGATGATGACACGTGGGAGCTTTACCACGTGCAGCGTGACGCTTCCGAGTGCCATGATCTCGCCGGACGAGAACCGGAAAAGCTTCGTGAACTGATCGATATGTGGTGGATTGAAGCCGAGAAATATGGTGCCCTCCCACTCGACGATCGGGGGATTGAACTCTTTGGATCGCGGTACCGGGAGAATTCTCCACATCCATTGAACCGTCACTACACGTACCGTCCGCCACTCAGTCCAATTCCTCCCCAAGCCGCGGCGGGCATCGGTGGACGAAGTTGGGACCTGACTGCTTCGATTGAGCGCGGCGCAGGCGAGGGCGGCGTCATCATGGCCTCGGGAACCGAGAACGCGGGTGTGAGCTTGTTCGTGAAGGACGAGCACCTGTTCTTCGATTACAACATCTTTGGCGATCACCACGTGATTGCCTCGACGATTCCGGTACCCATTGGTGCTTCTAAGGTTGGAATCGAGTTTCGTCGAGCCGCGAAGGACGCACACGCGACCCTGATGGTAAATGGCGTAGCGGCGGGAGAAGGAGATTTTCCCTTCGTGATGCGAATTATTTCGAGCATCGGCATGAGCATTGGGATGGACCACGGCTCGCCAGTTTCCACGCACTACGCGGACGGTTTCGCTTTCGAAGGTACCCTTCATCAGGTTGACATCCAACTCATATCCCAAAATGCGACCGAGGAGAAGGAAACCTCGGCGCGCGAGGGTATGGCCCGTCAATAACAACGTTTCGCTCAATCCACTACGTAAGGAGCTTTATGAATCGAGTACGAACACCCGACGAGAGGTTCACCGACCTTCCTGACTTTCCATTCGTTGCCCACTACGTGGACGTGAAGGATCCCAACGGAGGCGACGCCTTGCGCATGGCCTACCTTGACGAAGGTCCTCGCGACGGAGCCATCGTCCTGTTGTTGCACGGTGAGCCGAGTTGGTCGTATCTCTATCGCACGATGATCCCGGTTTTGGTTCGTGGTGGACATCGCGTTGTCGCCCCGGACCTAATTGGTTTCGGTCGTTCCGACAAGCCCACGGATCGTGGCGACTACACCTACGCTCGTCATGTCGAATGGACGCGCGAGTTGTTGTTTGACCACTTGGACCTCACCAACGTCACGTTGTTCGCCCAGGACTGGGGAAGTCTCATCGGGCTTCGACTCGTGGGAGAACATCCCGATAGGTTCGCTCGCGTCGCCATTGGTAACGGAGGGCTCCCTACGGGTGACGAGCGTCCGAACGAAGCCTTTCGGGCCTGGCAAGAGTACAGCCAGACCGTGCCCGATCTGCACGTGGGCGGAATCGTGTCGGGCGGTTGCGTGAATCGACTATCCCCCGAAGTGGTCGCCGCCTACGACGCACCCTTCCCGGAGGATTCCTTCAAGGAGGGGGCGAGACAGTTTCCGCTCCTGGTACCCACGACACCCGAGGACCCCGCGCACGACGCCAATGTCGCTGCGTGGGGGGTATTGGCGAAATTCGAGAAGCCGTTCCTCTGTTGTTACTCCGATAGCGATCCAATCACAAAGGGTGCGGATCGGAAGTTTCTCTCGACCGTGCCGGGGGCGAAGGGTCAAGCGCACGTCACCATCGAAGGCGGAGGACATTTCTTGCAAGAAGAAAGGGGTCCCGAACTCGCCAAGGTCCTTAACGACTTCATTGCGGCGAGTTAGGAACTAGAAGTAGTTCTCACCGAGTTGCTCGCTCCAGGGCGCCACTCGCAATTCACCTCGTGGCGTGCTCCAGCGAAACACTGGCTTGATGTCTAGCACCGGTGTACCGTCAATGCCGTCGAGACCTCGCACGGTGATCGATCGCTCGTTGATCGCGTCGATGGCGACGGTTGTCAACAAGATGCGATTGGGTCGGTCCTTATTGCGCTGTGCAAAAACGCCGACGTCGGGCCACTCCTTATTGCCCCGCGGGCGCCGGTGCCAGGGACCGGGTGGAACGTCCTCGGCCCAATCGGCGTAGAAGATGACTTCGATGTGTGAAAACTCCTCGAGTCCGAGCAGGGCCTCGCTCGGCACGTCGTTGGCGAGTTCGATGGTGCTCACGACATCATCCCAGTTGTCATCGATGGCTTCGCTTCGATCGTTTCGAATGTAGGCAACGGAGCGCACGACGTGGTTCATGTCGCCAATCTAGTGAAGAGTTACTCGCTGGCGGTGAAACGCCCTAAGTGACGGGGTAACGTTGGGCGTTCGCAACGTGACGAAAGTGTTGAATGGCGGAATTGACCTTTACGTATGGCACGATGGCGGCGGGTAAGTCGACCCTCGCGCTGCAATTGTGCTGGCAACTGCGAGAGGGACGCAGCGACGTTGCGCTGTGGACCTTTGGCGATCGCAGCGCCGACGGTATGGTGACGAGCCGGATCGGTATCGAAGCCGAGGCCGAGGCAATGGCGCCGGGCAGTGATTTGCGCGACGCGATCAAACGCCTCGTTGACGACGGCATGAACATCCTCGTGATCGACGAGGTTCAGTTCGCCAGCTCGAACCAAGTCGACCAACTCGCCCAATTGGTGGACGACCACAACGTGGACGTGCACGCCTTTGGACTTTCCGCGGATTTCCTCTTGAACGTTTTTCCCGGATCGGCGCGACTCTTCGCAATTGCGGACTGGGCCCACGAACTTCCTCTCACGTCGTCGTGTTGGTGCGGCCTGAAGGGCCGGTGCAACGCTCGGATTGTCAACGGCGTCATTGCGCGCGAGGGTGACCAGTTCGTCACTGGCGACGTCGTCCAGGGAATCGTGCACTATCAAGTTCTCTGTCGTAAGCACTATCGAACGGGCCAATTGCGACCCGAAACGAACTAGAAAAAGGCTGCGCAGAGGTCGTAGAGTTCGCGAGGGACTTTGCGCTGTCCGCTCGCGACCACCGATAGCGGAGCCAATTCAACTTGGTTACCCTGGACGACGGGGATCATCCCGAATTTTCCGGCGACGACTGCGTCGTAGGCCGCCGCTCCCACGCGCGTCGCCCAAATGCGGTCATAGGCGGTGGGGCTGCCGCCTCGTTGCAAGTGCCCCAAGACCGTCGTTCGAACTTCGAAGCCACCGTGCGCGTCAATGCGTGCGGCAACGAATTGACCTACGCCCCTCGTGGCCAAACGAACACCACCAATTCCTTCCGTGGAGACTTCGTCGGCTTTTTCACTGCCGAGCGTCTCGAGATTGATCCCTTCGGCGACGACAACAATTGAAAACGCGTTGTTGGAGCTTCGACGTTTTACGAGGTGCGCGATGATCTGTTCCATCGTGAGGGGGAACTCGGGAATCACAATAAGGTCCGCGCCTCCGGCGAGTCCACCCATCGCCGCCACCCATCCGGTTGCGCGGCCCATGGTCTCGACGACCATGACACGGTGGTGTGAAGCCGCCGTGGTGTAGAGCCGGTCCAGTGATTCAGCGACGATGCTCACCGCGGTGTCAAAACCAATGCAGTAGTCGGTACCTTGCAGGTCGTTGTCGAGCGTCTTGGGTACGCCGACGACTGGTGCGCCTCGCTCGGCGAGCCAGTTGGCGATTCGTTGCGTGCCATCTCCGCCAATCGCCACCAAGGCATCGAGGTGCTCTTCGAGTGCGTCGAGTACACGTTCGCGACCGCCTTTGGGGTCATCGAGGTTGTAGCGCGCGGTACCGAGCAAGGTGCCGCCTTGGCCAACGATGCCGGTGAGTTCTTCGGGCGAGAGATCGTGACCCGAGTAGTCGCCCGCCAGACCGGCCCAGCCGTTGGCGATTCCGATGACCTCGTGACCGTCGCGAAAGGCCATTTGACCCAGGGCGCGAATCGCAGCGTTGAGCCCTGGCGCGTCGCCTCCAGCGGTAAGCACACCTATACGCATCAGCGCCTGCCTTCAACGAGATTCTTCGCCCACTCCACTTTAGGCTCCCCGTTCGGCCAATTTTCTTTCAAACGCCCTTCATCACCCAATTGAGACAATCTTTCATTCATAATGACGTGATGGAAGAAAACGTGCTGGCGCAGGGACAAAATGTTCGAATCGAACAGGAGTTTTGTCAGAACCGTTTTGCGACCTTCACGGAATGTCCCCTCTGTGGCTCGGTGCTCGGCGCGGAACACGCGCACTTTCGATGTGCCAGTTGCGGCTGGCGCGACAGTTGCTGCGACTAGGAAAACCCCGCAAGTCCCTAGTTTCATAACTTCCTTAACATTTCACTTTGCGCCTTCGTGAGCGTCACCTTCCGTTCACTTTCTCTTCCTAAGTTCCTTATCTGGCAAGAAGATTCGCTCGGCCTTCGCCGCCGCTTTCCACTCAGCCATTAACGAATCACTTTCTTTAGGAGGAAAGTTCAGAATGAAGAAGACACTCAGGTCACTGGTGGCGGTATCGCTCGCCATCGCTGGCCTCCTCACGGTGGCGAGTGTGACCGCCGGCGCAGCGCCCAAAGCGAAGTTCACGACTTGCTACAAATTGACATCGACCGGCATTGCCTCGAAGAAGGTAAAGGGCGTCCGATGCCCTTCGGGCTACTCCAAGACCAAGCCAAGTCTCCAGGGCAGTGGTTTGCCGGGTGACACCGATCTCGTCGTGCCCGGTTCGGTTTCGTTGTCAATCAACGGTTCGTCATTTGACGCTCCACAGATCGGTGCTACGACGAGTGGATCGACGGCGTACAGCGCGGGCGGGAATGTTTCGTTCAGTTCGTACCCGGCCGCTGGTTCGGGCACCGGACGCACCGACATCGTCAATGGTTCAGTGAACATCGGTTTCTCGGACCAGCCAATGACACCAACGGCGGGGACGCTGCCTTCGGGTGCGACCGAGTCGAACTACGCCCAAGTGCCCTTCATCTTGGGTGGCGCGGTCGTCGGTTACAACCTTGGAACGGGCTTTGACAACGTCAAGTTGACCGCGACCGAGATTGCCGACATCTTCAACGGCACGATCACCCAGTGGTCGGACCCGTCGATCGTGGCGACCAACGGTGGTACCTCAACGGCACTTGGTAAGGCACTCGCGGGCCTTGGCACGTACAACCAACCCAAGAACACCATCAAGGTGATCTACCGCGGTGCAAGTTCAGGGACCACGTACGGTTCACGAACTATCTCCAGGCAGCTGGTGGCACGACGTTGACGCCATCGGGCAACGTGATGGAAGGGACGGGTGCCGCGTGGAAGGCGAGCAACATTCTCGCCGCGGCGAACAACTCGGCCTTGGCCCAAGACATTGTCAACACCGTGGGTTCGATTGGTTACGTCGAGTACAGCTACCTCTTGATCCCCGGTAACGCGAAGATCCAGTCCGCTGAACTTCAAGACAAGAACGGCCAGTGGCTCCAGGTGTCGTTGCCCGAGATCGCCGCAGCTGCGGCGTCCGCGGGAAGTTCGGTGACACCAGACAACTTCTCGATCGTCGACGAGCCTGGCAACAACGTATGGCCACTCGCTACGTACAGTTGGGCGTTGGTCAACAAGACGCAGACAAACGAGACCACCGGCGAGGCGATTGTGAAGTACCTCGACTGGGAAACGCACTACGCCCAAAACAGTGGCATCGCCTTAGGCGAAGGCTACGTCCCACTGCCGGCTCCCGTGCAGGCCTACGCGCGCCAGCAACTTGAGACGGTCACTGACAACGGCACCGTGTTGTTGAACCAGAAGTCATAAGTACGAAGTAACGGAAACATTGAGTCAAGAGGAGAGTTGGTTTGCCGTTAAGCGATGCATCAACCTTCGACCTTGAACTGAAGGGCGACCAAGACGTAGTGGCGGAGTTCACCTCCGCCACTACGGCGCGGTCGTGGTACCACTACGTCTTGCTCGCGGCGTGTGTGGTATTTGCCGCCGTCAGCGTCGGCTTCGTGGGTTCAATCCTCCAAAAGGCCTTCCCCACCTTCGTGCACCATTCGAGCACGATTCTCACCGGTAGCGGGTGGCAATCACCCGCGGGTCCAGTTCGGTGGTCTCGCGATGATTGTGGAACACTAGAAACTTCGCTCATCGCGCTCGTTATCGCGGTGCTGATCGGACTCGGGACGGCAATATCAATTGTGTTTTTCATCCCTCGGCGACTGCGCAACATTGTGGCCACGTTCGTCGAGCCTCTTGGCCGCGGTACCCAGCATTGTCTATGGACTCTGGGGATTTCTGGTCCTGGCGCCGTGGATGTATTCGACCGTCGACCCCTGGTTAAATTCGTGGCCTTTTGCCCATGTTCTCTTTGGCGACCCGAGCCAAGAGTAGGACCTTCGCTGCTGCTCGCGGCGGTTGTCTTGGGTGTCATGATCCTGCCGACCTTCGTCGCGATTAGTCGAGAAGTCATCGCCGTGGTTCCCCAAAACCTTGTCGAGGCGAGTCTTTCCCTGGGCGCAACCAAATGGCAGGTGATACGAAGGGTCGTCCTTCCGACATCGCGCATTGGATTCTTCGGCGCCACGTTCCTCGCCTTGGCGGCGCGACTGGCGAGACCGTTGCGGTCGCGCTGATCGCAGGGGGAGTCGCCAAAGTTCAGTTCCACCTCACGGATCCGGGAACGTAATCGCGGTGGATGGCGATTGAAATTGCGAGCCATCTCATGGCAATGGGGTGCTGGCGCTCATGGCGCTCGGCGTTTTGTTGATGTTGCTCAGTTTCAGTCTTTCGCTCGTGAGTCGCTGGCTCGTGGCCGTCAGCGAAGGTCATGGCTCGAGTATGAACGATCTCAATCTCATGGACGAGCCCGTCCAGATCGACCAGTCGATGCGCGAGGAGATTCGTCGCGTTTCGCACGCGTCACGAGCGCGGCGCCTCTTGATTTCGCGCGTTATGGTCACGCTTTGTGCGCTGACTCTGTGTGCGACGGCCGTTCCCTTGGTCTTGTTGTTGTTCCAGTTGATCAAGCGTGGAGCACCCGAATTGTCGTGGACGTTTTTCACCAAGGTGCCCGAGACGCCGACCTTGATCGCCCCGAACGCCACCGGTGGTCTCTCCAACGCGATCATTGGCAGTATCGCACTCAACATCTACGCCGCGATTCTGGCGATTCCCGTTGGCGTCCTCGTCGGGGTGTACCTCGCCGAGTCTTTGTCCAAATTTGCGTCGGCCGTTCGGATCATCGCCCAAACTATGGCCGGTGCTCCGTCGATCCTGATGGGTTTGTTCGCGTTCTCCTTCATGTTCCAAGACCT
Source organism: uncultured Acidimicrobiaceae bacterium (assembly GCA_963834545.1). GTDB lineage: Bacteria > Actinomycetota > Acidimicrobiia > Acidimicrobiales > RAAP-2 > RAAP-2. The sequence goes on from CAWICL010000065.1 coordinate 43,088, forward strand.
GCACATCGGGTTCTCGGCGATCGATGGTTCCTTCGCCCTCGCGGTGTTGATGCTGCCGGTAATCATCATCGCCACGGAGATCGCGGTGCTGAACGTTCCCAACACGCTTCGTGAAGCGGGGCTCGCCCTCAGGGGCCAAACCTCACAAAGTGTCGATGCGCGTGGTGATTCCTTCAGCGCTCACCGGTATCGTCACGGGCTGCATTCTCGCGATCTCACGAGCCATTGGCGAAACGGCGCCGGTACTGCTCGTTATTGGCGGCGGCTACTTAAATTCGTTCAAGCCGCTAAGCCCCGTGTCGGCGTTGCCCTTGTCGATTTATGAAAACGCGAAGTCCGAATGGCCTAGCCAACGCGCCCAGGTCTGGGGTGCGGCGCTCGTTCTGGTCATGTTCGTGTTTGTTCTCAGTTTGACGGCTCGCATTTGGGCCATCGAAAAAGCAAAAGGTGAGTAACTAATGGAGAAAATCATGTCAGAAGCCCAAGTGACCAAGACGCCGATTGGCACCGAACGAGCGCCTGGGCACAGTGCGATGCACTAAAGGACGTCGCGGTGTCGTTCAACGGGCGAGTCGCCGTGCGAGACGCCACGTTCGACGTCGCGAAGAACCGTGTGACGAGTCTCATTGGTCCGTCGGGTTCGGGCAAGACGACACTGCTGCGAGCGCTCAACCGCCTGCACGACCTCACCGCCAGGGGCCAAGGTAACGCCAGATCTTGCTTGAAGGCACCGACATCTATCGCGGTGACGTGACCGTGACTGAACTACGCACGCGCGTCGGCATGGTCTTTCAACGACCGAACCCGTTTCCCACCATGTCGATCTACGACAACGTCGTGTCGGGACTTCGCTTCAACGGGATCAAGAAGAAGTCACTGTTGGACGAAGCCGCTGAGACGTCACTACGATCAGCTGCGTTGTGGGACAGCGTGGAATCGCGCCTCAAGGTGGCGGCGTCGAACCTTTCGGGTGGCGAACAACAGCGACTGTGCATCGCGCGGGCTCTCGCCATGGACCCCGAGGTGTTGCTGATGGACGAGCCAACTTCGGCGCTTGACCCCATCGCGACCTTGAAGATCGAAGAGTTGATGACGACGCTGAAAGAGCGCGTCACGATCATTATCGTTACCCACAACATGCAACAAGCGGCTCGAATTTCGGACGATTGCGCTTTCTTGTTGATGGGCGAGGATCGCGCTGGTGAGTTGATTGAGTTCGACACCACGGAGAAGATTTTCAATAACCCCAACGACCCGCGCACACTCGACTACACCCTGGGCCGCTTCGGCTGATCCACTCGTCACCACGTGGCGTGACAAACTACCTCAGTCAGGATATTGGGGGGTTCTCATGGGCAACGAATTGTGGCAAGAATCGGCGAGTTCGCTCGCTCGGATGATTCGCGATCGAGAGACGACTTCGCGCGAAGTCGTCGACGCCCACCTCGAGAGAATCGAGGCGGTGAATGGGGCAATCAACGCCGTCGTCGAGGTGCGCGCCGACGAAGTTCGTCGTGACGCCGACGCCGCCGACGCCAAGACAAACTCAGGCGAGCCACTCGGCGCACTTCACGGAGTGCCCTTCACCATCAAGGTCAATCTCGACGTGGCAGGATACACGACGAACGAAGGGTGCGTGACGTTGAAGGACTTGCAGGCCACGAGCGACACGCCGATCGTCGAACGTATGCGCCGCGCCGGGGCGGTCGCGTTGGCTCGCACGAACATGCCCGACCTGGGTCTTCGCATCAACACTGAGTCTTCGCTCTACGGCGCGACGCACAACCCGTGGCGCCACGGCATCACCGCGGGGGGTTCTTCTGGTGGCGAGGCCGCGGCAATCGCGTCGGGGATGAGCCCGATTGGTCTGGGCAACGATATCGGTGGGTCCGTTCGAAACCCCGCCTACGCGTGTGGCATTGCGTCGATCAAGCCCTCGCGAGGACGCGTGCCCCAGCACAACGACTCTTCGATTCTCGACATGCCAATTAACAGCCAGTTGATGTTGGCCAATGGCGTGCTCGCGCGTCACGTCGCTGACGTTCGACTTGGCCTGGAGACCATCATGGGCGCTCACGCGCGTGATCCCCAAACGATCAGCGCCCCCCTACGCGGAGCCAGTGCACCCAAGCGCGTGGCCCTGGTGCCGACCCCGCCCGGTGGCGAAACCGATCCCCACGTGGCTGAGGGCGTGCGTATCGCGGGACGAGCGCTCGAAGACGCCGGATACGAGGTCGAAGAGATCGAGCCGCCCATGGTGCTCGAGGCGTACTTCGCGTGGTCTGAGTTGATGTGGACGAGCTTGGACGTGGATCTGGCGTTGCTCAATGCCTTCTTAGGTGAAGGCGGACAGAGGTTTCTGGCGCTGACGGACATCGGGTTTCCGCCCGCGACCTCTGAGTCGCTCTATCGCATGCACCAATTGCGTTACCGGGTCGCCAAGGCGTGGCGAATCTTCCTCGACACCTATCCCTTGATCGTTGGTCCGACGTGGACCCAGCCGCCCTTTGCCCACGGATTTGATATCGAAAGCAAAGAGACAGCCTTCCAAGTCGTTGAACTCTTTCGCTTCGTACTCCCGGCGAATTTGTTGGGTCTGCCGGCCGCGTGCGTACCCACGGGGGTCGCCAACGGCCTGCCGACCGGTGCGCAAATTATCGGCGACCTCTTTCGAGAGGATCTCTGCCTCGACGCCGCCGAAGAAGTCGAGCGTCGCGTCGGAGTGCTGACACCTATTGACCCCCGGGCGTAATGGGGGTCTTCGTACGCCCCATTGAATTGGTGGCACCTGCCCAGCGCCATTGCCATACTCGTCGAAGGTTCACTCACGCCCGAATACGAGCGTCCCGGTCAAGTCGACGCGTACTGGTCGAGCGTGCTCGAGACGAGGAGGCGCCTTGGTGACGTGATCGTTGCCGATCTGGACGGCGAAGTCGTCGGCGTCTGTCAAGTGATGGTGTTTCCACATTTCCAACACACGGGACAGTGGTGTTGTGAGCTGGAGAGTGTGCACGTTCGCGCAGACCAACGAAGTCGCGGTGTCGGGGCGAAGCTGCTCGAGTACGCGGAGCAACTCGCGAAGTCGAGTGACTGCTACCGCGTCCAGTTGACCAGTCGAAACGTGCGCACCGACGCGCATCGTTTCTACGTCGCGAACGGTTTTGTCAACACGAGTCAGGGCTTCAAGAAATCCCTAGTCGACTGACACCTCGCGAAGATCCGCGTCGTCGACGCTAAAGACAAAACCACGAATCTCGGTACTGAGCAGGAATGCGTTTGCCCGAAGCGTCGCGACGGTCTCTCGAACATCCTGATCAACGTCCTTGTACGCGCCCAGGCGGAACGGCGGTCGAGTTCCGTATTCGTCTTGTAACTCGCGTTGGAGCGTCTCTTCTTCAAAGCTTTCGAGACCGCAACGCGTGTGGTGGATCACCATCACCGATCGCGTCTTCAAAAGGCGCTGGCTCAACAACAGCGAGCGGATTGCGTCATCGGTAGCGATGCCCCCGGCGTTACGGATGAGGTGCACCTCACCCAGGTCGAGCCCGAGGGCGCCAAAGAGATCGAGACGCGAGTCCATGCAGGTAAGAACCGCGAGATGAAGTCGAGGTTCAGTGGACAACTCTCGGTGGCCGTGGCGAGCCACGTAATTGCGGTTATTGGCGAGTAAATCATCGATCACGCTCACCGAACCATCTTAGAGAACGACTCGCATTCGTTGACCACACGCTTCGGGTGCGTGGTCACTACGATGCAACGAGGAGGTGACCATGGAAAGCATGTCGCACATTCGCGAGGAACTTCGTCAACCGGCGTTGGATCTGCGAGAACTTATTCCCGACGTCATGAAGGGCTTCGCCGAGATGTCGTCTTCGGCGATGCGCGAGGGCGAGCTGTCTTCGGTGACGAAAGAACTGCTCGCGATGGTGATCGCGGTGACTCGCGAGTGCGATGGTTGCATCGTCGCTCACACTCGCGGCGCCGCGCAAAAGGGTGCCACCCGCCAGCAGGTCGCCGAAGCTCTGGGCGTCGCCGTTGCGATGAATGGCGGACCCGGCACCGTGTGGGGACCGCGGGCACTACGTGCCTATGACGAAGCGGTGGCGGCTCGCGCCTAAAAGCTGTACGGCAGGCGTTTGATGCCGTTCACGAAGCTCGACGCCAATTGAGCGGGCTCACCGGTCGAGCGGATGTCGGGGAACTGGCTCAAGAGTTTGCGCCACATCACCGTGATCTCACGACGAGCCAAGTGCGCACCGAGACAAAAGTGCGGTCCGGGCGCGCCAAAACCGTAGTGATCGTTGGGCGTTCGCCCGACGTCAAAAACGTCGGGATTTTCAAAGGCCTCTTCGTCACGGTTCGCCGAATTGTAGAACAACAGGACTTTTTCCCCGGCCTTCAAGTCAAAGCCGGACAAGGTGTGGTCGCTCGCGAGCGTGCGGCGCATCCAAATCACCGGCGAGGCCCAACGCACGATTTCGTCGGTCGCGGTTTTGGCGAGACCTTCGTAGTCCGCGAGCAAGCGAACCTTCTGATCAGGGTGCTCGGTGAGGGCGTGCAGGGCGTGCGCAATCGCGGTGCGAGTTGTTTCGTTGCCCGCAGTCACGAGAAGAACGAAGAATGACGCCAACTCTTGCTGGGTGAGTTTCTCGGACTCGATCTCGGCATTGACGAGAGCGCTCGTGATGTCATCAATGGGATTGTCGATCCGGTACTTGCCGAGTTCTTCCATGATGCCCGTGAGAGTCGCTCCCGCTTCGAGCACCGCGAGGATTTGGTCGGATCCTTCGGGGACGATATCGGGATCACCCATCGCGAGGATCACGTTCGAACAGTGCAGGACGGTGGCGAACTCACTGCGCGGCACGCCCATCATGGTGCAGATGATCTCGAGGGGAAATGGCGCGGCGACGTCGGGAACGAAGTCACCCGTTCCGCTCGTCTTGGCACGAGCGATGGTTTCGTCGGCCACGGTCTCGATGGAGTCTTCAACGGCGCGAACGTTGCGAGGATTGAAAGCGTTGGACACAATCCTCCGTAGTCGAGCGTGCTTGGGGTTGTCCGTCGAAATCATGCCTGAGAAGTACTCAACCATTTCGACGGGTAAGTCCATTTGCGAAACCGCGCCGTGGCCCGAGAGGAAGATCTCGGGGTGACGCGACGCTTCGGCGACGTCGCGGTAGCGAGTCAGCGCGTAGTAACCGGGTCCGGCGGGGATGTCGACAATCCCACCTTCGACGGCGATCTCTTGGTACTTCGAGATCGGTCGCTCACGACGCAGGACCTTGAAGGCCTCCTCGCGCTCGGCCCAGGGCCGCTTCCAAAACTCCATGTCCGAGAGGTCGATGTCGTCGGGATGCCAGGTGATGTCTGTGCTCATCTTCGACATGGTAGCCAGAACAAGAGTTGGTCACGCGAGGACATTTTCACGGCAGAATGGACGGGTGCCAGAACTCAGTAATGAAGAGCGTTCGAGCCGACTCAAAGCGCTGAACGACTTGTTGGACCTGATGCGTCCCGCCGTGCAGGCCGACGGCGGGGACCTCGTTCTGATTCGTGCCGACGTTGAGACGGGCGTCGTCGAGGTCCAACTGCAGGGAGCGTGTTCGAGTTGCGCGATCTCAGCTGACACGCTCCAGGGCGGCGTGACCAGAATTCTCACCGACCGTCTGAAGTGGGTCAGCGAAGTCATTGGCGGCGTCGACGATTCGATCGATCCCGAGGATTCAATGTCGCTCGGGGCGGGTGGTTACGTCCCGCGCTACCGACCCCTCTAGTTCGCAAGAAAACCGTTGCGTGACGTTGGGTCAGCCATTATTATTTAGTTAGGTGAACTAATGGACGAAACGACGGATACTGCGGCGCGACTACGGCGGGTGGTGATGCGACTTAATCGAAAGCTTCGTTCGTCCACGCTCGGCGGTGTGTCGCCCGGCCAGGCCTCGATGTTGGCGACGATTTCGAAGCTGGAGAATCCTTCGTTGGGAGATTCTTGCCGTCGCCGAAGAAATTCAACCACCGTCAGTAACTCGCTTAGTCAAGGACATGGAATCGGTGGGTTTGATCACGTGCAAACTCGATGAGGACGATCGTCGTTGCACGCGCGTGGCTCTCACGGCCCAGGGAAGACGCGAACTCGCTGAGATCCGACTGAAGCGAACCCAGTACATCGAGCGTAGGTTGCAGATGATGTCAGCCAATGATCAGCGCCTGGTTCGAGACGCTGCGAACATTCTCGAGAAGTTGTTGGGGGACTGATGAGCGCTGCGCGCAATTTCTCGTCGCGGACCTTCAAAGCTCTCTCAGTGCGCAACTTTCGCCTGTACTTCATTGGACAGTTGATCTCGATATCGGGCACCTGGATGCAGTCCGTCGCGCAAGGTTGGTTGGTACTGCAACTGACCGGTTCGTCAGTGGACTTGGGATTCGCGGTCGCCCTGCAGTACGTGCCCATGCTTCTCTTTGGTTCCTACGGTGGATTGATCGCGGACCGCCATGACAAACGCCGAATCCTCTACTGCACGCAGACCTCGGCGGGAATACTCGCCCTGATACTGGGAATCCTGGTGAGCACGCACCACGTGACGTTCTCGACCGTGCTCGTGCTCGCGGGCCTCTTGGGCGTGGTGAATTTGTTCGATACGCCCGCTCGACAGGCCTTCGTTCAACAGATGGTGGGACGCGACCTCATCGCCAACGCCGTCAGCTTGAACAGCGTGCTCATGAACGGCGGACGGCTGATCGGACCAGGAATAGCGGCGGCGTTCATCGCCGTGGTTGGCACCGCGGACTGCTTCTACGCAAACGCGGGCTCGTTCCTCGCGGTGTTGGCCGCGCTGTTGATGATGCGTCGAAAGGAATTCTTGCCAATGGCGACGGTAAGTCGAGAAAAGGGACAGCTTCGACTGGGTCTTCACTACGTGCGAGAGAATCCGCTCTTGCGTAATTTGATCATCGCGGTCGCGGTCGTTGGTACCTTCGCGTACAACTTCACCGTGACCCTTCCGTTGCTCACGCGCCACACATTTCATCAGACCTCGGCGGCGGACTACGGCATCTTGATGGCGGCGATGGGTGCTGGTGCGGTCATTGGTGGCCTGGCCGTCGCACATCGTTCGCGACCGACCCCGCGCCTACTCGCGATTCTCATGCTGCTCTTTGGCGCCTTCATGACGTCGGTGGCGTTCGCACCCTCAATCCGCTGGGCCGAGATCCTGCTCGTGCCGACGGGAGCATGTTCCATTGCGCTCATCGCGACCGCCAACGCGACTCTGCAACTGAACTCGAGTCAAGAGATGCGCGGGCGCGTAATGAGTCTGTACTCGATTGCGTTCCTTGGTACTGACACCCATCGGTGCCCCGATGGTGGGGCTCATTATCTCGTGGACGAATCCGCGCGTCGGCATTGCGGTGGGATCGGTCTACCCTCGCCACCGGCGTGGGCCTTGTTACGACGCTTCGCCGTGACGAGCGAAACATCGCGGTCTTGCAGGCCGCTCAGACGGTTTGAGGCTTCGGTTCCTTCGGCAGGCCGAGAGCTCGCTCGCCAATGATGTTGCGCTGGATCTCGGCGGTGCCGCCCCAAATCGTCTCGGAACGCGAGAAGAAGAAGAACGATTGCAGCTCGGACACGGGGTAGTCCGCACGTCCCCGGCCCATACCGGGTAACGAACCGCCAGCGTCGCCCTTGCCCGTGAGGATCTGACCCTCCATACCCAAGATGTCAATCGCGAGTTCCATCGAAGCGCGATGCATCTCGGACCAGAACATCTTGTTGCAGGCGCCGAGCAGGGCGGCGTCGTGGGTGTTGTTGAGCGAGTCGGTCAAGGTTCGATAGCCGTTGATCTGCATGATCTTGACCTTTTGCCACGATTTGACGAGATTGTCGCGAACGAGCACGTCGTCGTTCTTGTGCACGCGCTTGGCCTCGCTGACGATCATCTCCCATTCCTTCAAGAAGCGTCGGTACCCAGTCGTTGAAGACGAACCGCGCTCGAAGCCGAGGGTCGTCATCGCGACCTTCCAACCGTTGTTGAGTCCGCCGACGACGTTTCCCTTGGGGCAACGCACGTATCGAAGAAGACTTCGTTGAACTCAGCCGATCCGTCGACTTGGGTGATGGGGCGCACGTCGACACCCGGTTGACGCATGGGAACAAGCAAATAACTGATGCCCGCGTGTTGAGGCGCGTTGGGATCGGTGCGACACAATAGGAAGACGTAGTCCGCGTGCTGGGCTTGAGTGGTCCAGACCTTTTGACCGTTGATAATCCATTCGTCGCCGTCGAGCACCGCACTGGTTTTCAAGCTCGCGAGGTCGCTACCCGAGTTGGGCTCTGAGAAACCCTGGCACCACGCGATCTTTCCTTGCAGGATTCCCGGGATGAATTCCTTCTTCTGTTCTTCGGTGCCCCACTGCAAGATCGTGGGACCGACCAAGGTGTCGCCAAAGAAGTCGGCGCGCATTGGCGCACCCGCCTTGGCGAACTCTTCGTTTAGGACGACCTGTTGGAGCAGCGTCAAACCTTTGCCACCGTATTCGACGGGCCGATCCCGCACAGATCCAGCCTCCCGCGAAGAGCTTCTCGGGCCAGGTCCGGTTGAACTCCTTGCGCTCGTCTTCGCTCTGGTGAAATCCAGGTTCGAACCAGCCCTTGGGCAGGTTCTCCTCGAGCCATTGGCGAATGTCGGCGCGAAATGATTCTGCTTCGGGTGGGTACGTGAGGTCCATAGTGCGCCAGCGTAGTCATTTCGCCACGGGTGCTCGATCCTCATTTGTGCCTTTACTGAAATTGGGGGAGAATGGAGAACTTTGCCGAACCCGAAAGTTGATCCGTGCCCCGCTCAGTAGCCCAGACCATCGCCGAAACGAGGGCGTCGTGGGCGCGATCGCGATCCATCGTCATCCCGCCACCTCGACCCGCGCGACCCGCCGAACCAGGAAAATTGCGAATCGCCTTTCTCATGTACCGGGGGAATCCGCGATGTGGCGGCCAGGGCGTCTACACCCACCACCTGACTCGTGAACTCATGAACCTCGGGCACAGTGTCGAGGTGTTTTCTGGACCCCCGTGGCCCGAACTCGACGAGGGCGTGGGCTTTAGCCCCGTACGCGGACTGGACCTGTATCGCGACCCGGACCCCTTTCGCATTCCGGCACGCTTCGAATTCACGTCGCTCGCCAGACGTCGCCGAGTTCGGCGTCATGTTGAGTGCGGGCTTTGGCGAACCGCTGGCGTACTCGATGAGAATCAAGAAGCTCTTG
>CAWICL010000066.1:0-5247 GCA_963834545.1 uncultured Acidimicrobiaceae bacterium
GTAGGTCTCGCCAAAAACCTTCCCTCCATCAAAAGCGCGCAGCACGTACTTCAGGTTACTGATATGGCTACGTCGACTCTTGACACGTCACGTCGTGCCGGTAGCGTCAAGGGAACCATGAGTGACCACCTTGTCTTTTCAGACGACATGCTCGTCGGTTTGACGCCCGAGCAGCGTGAAGCGGTCATGTCTCCCGCACCACGCCTCTTGGTTCGCGCCACCGCCGGATCGGGAAAGACTCACGTTCTCACACTTCGAATCCAGCGCCGCATCATCCAAAAAGAGTTCGAATCGGATCAAGTCTTAGCAATGACTTTTACGAGAAAGGCTGGCGATGAACTTCGCCGTCGACTGGCGCGTGCGGACATTCGTGACGTGCGCGCCGGCACCTTCCATCGAGCAGCGCTTACCTTAGTCAATCAATATCGAGAAGATCATCACCTCAAACCACTGGTCATCGAAGCGAACCGCCGCAAACTCGTTGCGGCCCTTGCCAACCAGATGCGCGAGAACAAGGAGCTACGCCTCGATGATTGGCAACTCCCTCGGCTCGAACAAGAGATCGGTTGGGCGCTGAGCCAAGGTTTCAATGGTGCGCTCTACGCCAAGAATGCGAAGAAACTGCGCCGCGAGTCGCCGCTGCCTACCGCGCAGTTCGCCGACGTGCTTGATCGCTACGTCGGGCTCTGTCACAGTCGAGGTGTTTTGGACTTCGACTTGCTCTTGAGCGAAGCGATTGCGTTACTACGAGACGAACCCAACGTGCTTGCTTCTTTTCGACACCGAAATCGTTCACTTTACGTTGACGAAGCACAAGATATGAATCCCCTGCAGTTCATGTTGCTTCGACACATGGCCGGCGACGATCCCGACCTCTTTTGTGTCGGCGACCCGCATCAGTCGATCTACGGATTTAACGGAGCGAACCCCCAACTCATGGTTGAGATTGTTCGTACCTGGCCCGACACACTCGTCTTGGATCTCACCCGCAATCACCGTTCCACTGCGAACATCATCGCCGTGGCAAACACGCTGCTCGAACCTGGCGCACAGGGCATCGTGCCCGCGAAGGATGACGGCGACGTACCGATGATTCGCAATTACGATACCGACGAGCAAGAGGCCGAGCACGTCGCCGCCTGGCTCGCGGCTAAGCACCAGCCCGGTACGCCTTGGAAGGCAATGGCGGTGCTCGCGCGAACCAATGCCCAGTTAGAACTCGTCGCTGGCTATCTCGACGCGCACGAAATCCCTAACGAACGTCGCGGTCCCGAACACTCACCCGCCTCGGACCTTCTCGCGACTCCTGAGACGTGGAGCCGGAGAACCGACGACGACCAGCGCGACGCGGTGGCGCTCTCCACGATTCACCGCGCGAAGGGACTCGAATTTCAAAACGTTGCCGCGATTGGCTGGGCCGAGGGACAATTGCCCAACTACAACGCCACGACAACCGCCGAGATTGCCGAAGAGCAGCGGCTCGCGTACGTCGCCCTCAGTCGCGCCGAGGATTCACTGCTCATAACGTGGAGTCGAGGCAGAAATGACCCCCGCTACCCTGACCGTTCACCGTCACGATTCCTCGCACCAATCGAGAAGGTTATTAGTGAGATCGAACGGCGAAACGCACCATTGACGGGCGACGCTCGAAAGGCGCGTCTCGCCGCGATACGGCGTGAACTCGAACAATCGCAGACAGAACTAACGTTGCCCACTAGTGGAAACTCTGACGGTACGTAACGAACTCATCGCCATAGTTGGCGAAGGCGCCGTCAGCTTTCAAGATCACCATCACCCCGATGACCTGCACGATGAATCGCTCCATCCAGTGCTTGGTGAACCATTCGCGGTGGTGCGGCCATCAAACACCAATGAGGTGAGCGCGATTGCGAAACTCGCCACGCGTCACGGCATCGCACTCACGCCTCGAGGTTCCGGCACGGGTCTATCGGGTGGCGCGACACCCGTCGTTGACGGAATCGTCGTGAGTTTTTCTCGTATGAATGAGCTACTCGAACTCGATCTCAACGATCACGTTGCGGTCGTCCAACCGGGAATCACGTTGCGCGAATTGAGCGAGAAGTTGTCCGAGAGCAGTCTGCGATATCCGGTGTATCCCGGCGAACTTTCTGGTTCATTGGGTGGCAACGTCAACACGAACGCAGGAGGAATGCGCGCGGTACGACACGGAGTCACTCGACGCCATGTTCTTGGTTTGGAGATTGTGTTAATGGATGGCACGGTGCTTCGAACGGGAGGACGGGTCATGAAGTCGTCTTCTGGCTATGACCTCACCCAATTGATTGTTGGTAGTGAGGGCACGCTCGCTCTCGTAACCGAAGTCACCCTTCGTCTCTCGCCGGCCATGGCACATCAAACGACGGTGCTGATACCTTTCGTTTCGATCGATGACGTGGCGAAGGTTGTTCCACGAATCGTAGGTTCGGACTCGAACCCGCGATTCTCGAGTATCTCGACGTGTTGACGATGTCGGCGATCACCAATGCAGCGTCCATTGAGTTGGGAGTAGCGCCGGACATTGCCGCGCAGTCTGCGGCGTATCTGATTGTCGTTCTCGAGACTCGAACGAGCGAGCAGCTTGATTTCGATCTCGAATCCTTGGCTGAACTGGTCGATTCCGCGGGCGCTCTGGACGTCTACGTTCTCGCGGCGAACGCCGGCGCGAATCTCATCGAAGCGCGTGAAAAAGCGTTTTGGCTCGCCAAGGCGGCCGGTGCCCACGAGATTGTCGATGTCGTCGTTCCTCGATCGAAGGTACCTGACTTCCTTGCTCAGGCAACGTTGATTGCCGAACGTCACGGCGCCTTTGTCTCGGGATGTGGACACGTCGGAGACGGGAACGTCCATCTCTCGGTTTATCTCGCCGACGATGCCCAACGTGAAAAAATGTTGCTCGAATTGTTCTCGCACGGTCTCAGCGTGGGCGGACAAATCTCTGGAGAACACGGAATCGGTCGAGACAAGCAGGGACCCTATCTCGCCCTCACGGACCCGTCACTCGTGGATCTCCAGCGAAGAATCAAGGCGGTCTTTGATCCAATGGCGATTCTCAATCCTCACCGGCTTCTCGACGATCGACCACTCCCGTGAACGGCGCGCACGCACTTCTCGCCACGCTTGAAGCGAATGACGTCAACGTGTGCTTCGCGAATCCTGGCACCTCCGAGATGCACTTTGTCGCGGGTCTCGACGATGCTCCAGGAATGAGAGCGATTCTGTGTCTCTTCGAAGGGGTGGCGACCGGCGCCGCTGACGGATACGCGCGCGCCTCGAACAAGCCGGCGGCGACACTCTTACATCTCGGACCGGGTCTCGCAAACGGTTGGGCCAACTTGCACAACGCGCGACGGGCGCGCGTGCCTCTCATCAACATCGTGGGGGATCACGCGACACATCACGCCCAATATGACGCGCCGCTGCAAAGTGACATTGATGCCCTAGCGGCAACACTGAAGGGATGGCAGCATCGTTCCCAAACACCCGATGACGTTGCCCTTGACGCGGCACTCGCGGTAGCGCGTCGTACGGACCACCGGGCCAGATCGCGACGCTCATTCTTCCCGCGGACGTCTCGTGGGGCGAGGTTCAAGCACCCACATCGTGGCCGCTTGCTTCTCGACACGAACCGCTACCAGTCAACGATGACGACGTCGCCAACGCCCTGCACGCCCTTCGCACCAAACGATGCGCACTTTTTCTCGGTGGTTCCGCCGTTGACGCCAACCAGCTCGGTCTCGCCCAGAGGATTAGCGTCGCGACGCGTTCGCGACTCATCATCGAAACGTTTCCTTCGATCATGGACCGAGGCGCCAGTGTCGTCAGTCCCGAGCGGTTGATCTATCTCAGCGAGTTCGCCATCGCACAATTAAAGGACGTCGACGCCGTGGTGCTCATCGGGGCGATCGAGCCGGTCAGTTTCTTCGCCTACCCGCAAGTTCCCAGTCGACTGGTCGGTGAGAACTGTGAGATCATCGAGCTCGCACCGCCCGGAACCAACACCGCCGAGGCTCCTCGAATCGCTCGTCAGTATGCTCGAAGCCCCCAACGTCGAGGTGGCAAATGGCGAGCCGCCGGGCGCTCCCTCGGGCGAACTGACCACCCAGAGCTTTGCTGCGGCGATCGGCGCCACCATGAGAGAAGGACTCATCGTCGCTGACGAGTCCAACACGAGCGGCGTCCACCTCTTTGGTGCCACGCAATTCGCACCACCACATCAGTGGATGACCCTCACCGGTGGGTCCATTGGCTACGGACTGCCGGTCGCACTCGGCGCCGCGATCGCGACCGGCGAACGGGTGCTGTGCCTCGAGTCGGATGGTTCGATGATGTACACGCCCCAAGCGCTTTGGACAATGGCCCGTGAAGGTGCGAATGTGACCACGGTGGCGTTGAGCAATCGCAGTTACGCAATCTTGAACTTGGAACGTCAGCGAGTGGGCGCAGTCAACGAGGGAGCTATGAGCCAACGAATGCTCGAGATTGACAATCCCACACTCGACTTGTGCGCAGTTGCCACGGGCCTGGGCGTACCAGCATCGAGAGTCACGAGCGCCGATGAACTCGTGGACGCACTTCGTCGCTCGTACGCAACACCGGGACCATCCTTCATCGAAGCAATGCTGCCCAAGGGCCTGAGTTAAAGTTTGAACTCGGCGACAACGGGCGCATGGTCCGAAGGTTTTTCACCCTTTCGCGCCTCTCGATCGACGTAGCTTCGAATCGCCTTGGAAGCGAGGTCAACGTCAACATAGAGAAGGTCGATTCGTAGTCCCCAACCACGATGAAATGAGCCGCCGCGATAATCCCACCAGGAGTAGCAGGGTTCACCGGGATTCAGTTGTCTGGTGAGATCGATTAGTCCCGTTTGGGTGATACGGGCGAGCGCTTCTCGCTCGGGCTCGCTCACGTGCGTCGCGCCCACAAAAATGCTCGGGTCGTAACAATCAAAATCGGTCGGAGCAACGTTGAAGTCTCCACCAAAGATCACCGATCTCGTGCGATCTCGCTCATCACTAAGAACGGCGAGTTTTGCCAGCCAGGCGAGCTTGTAGGAGTAGTGCGCATCATCGAGAGAGCGGCCATTGGGTACGTAACACGAGTACACGCGAATTGCTCCACATGTTGCTCCAGTGATTTGTGTCTCGGGGTCGCCATCGCCAAAACCTTTCGTCACGTCCTCGAGGCCAACTCGGGAGAGAATCGCGACGCCGTTCCATTGACCTTGCC
>CAWICL010000067.1:0-5378 GCA_963834545.1 uncultured Acidimicrobiaceae bacterium
AATCTCACCAATCACCAATGGAGCGTTGAGAAAATATTTTAAGCGCGAACTACTCTTCACCCTGCGGTGCGGCGACAATTTCGTACTGGGGATTAAGAATGACGGCCTCTCGTCGAAGAGACGTGACCGTACCGCGCACGAGCAAACGCGTACCGCGTTCAATACCAGGTACAGAATTTCTGCCTTGAAAAACGAGTGTCACCGAACCCGTGTTGTCCGCGATGACGCAACGAAGTTCGTTAAGCCCGCGTTCTTTCGTGATGGTCATCGCGCGAACGCGTCCCGCGATTTCCGCGAACTCACGTTCATGCAGACCACCAATCGGATCGGCGTCACCGGAACGTTCCTTCAATTTGGTGTCGGCTTCGAGGTGTGAGTCTTCGCGAACGCCGCCACGAACAACGACGTCGCTCACGGGCGCCTCGTGGATTTCACCCTCGGCGAGACGGGTGCGTCCTGATCGATACGGAATAATGGTGGCGGCCGTGCGCGGAACGTGCATCACGGCTCCCGCAATGGCGTCGGCGGTGCGGTCGTGCAAGAGTCGCTGGAGCCGAGAGACGAAGCCCTTCCTCGGCAAGATCACCATGCAAAAGACGTCGGGGTCGCGCACGACGTCAGCGACCAGTTCGAGCGCCGCACGGTCCAGGCGACGGTCCTCACACTCGACGATCTCGAGCCCGATGCTCGCCGACGCGGTACCGGGGGCGCCCCAGCGACTCTCGAGGCGTTTGGTGACGAGTGGGTCAATGTCAAAGTGCACCGCGCGCACCGAATAGGCGTTGAGCGAACTGCAAAATTGCAGCGCCCGCTCGGTCGCGAGGTCGTAGTAGTCCACGAAGACGACCACTCGATTGGTGCGGATATTCATCTTTTCGTCGGTGGCGTTGGCCTCAAAGGCCTTCACTTCGCGTTCGTACTGCTTATTGAAGCGAAGCAGAGCCATATACATAAGGGGCCCCACGACGACGATGATCCAGGCGCCCTCGGTGAATTTCGCGACCACGAAGATCAAGACCACCAGGGCCGTCACCGTGGCCGAAGTGGCGTTGATCGTCACGCCGAGTCGCCATTTGCCCGTCTTCTCTCGCAAGTGGCGAGCGACCATGCCCGCTCCCGCCATGGTGAAACCGGTGAAGACGCCAATCGCGTAGAGCGCGATCAGTGAGTTGACCTGTGCCTTGAAGACGATGATCAAGGTGAGCGAGACAACGCCGAGCACCAAGATGCCGTTGGAGAACGCCAAACGATGTCCGCGCTTGGTCAATTGACGAGGCAAGTAGCGGTCTCCGGCGACGTAATTCGCGAGGAACGGGAATCCATTGAATGACGTGTTGCCGCCGGTGTACAAGATGAGGATCACCGACAAGATCACGAGGTAATAGATGGTCGAGCCCATCCCGCTGTAGCCAAAGACCGCGCGAACTTCTTGGGCGACGACCGTGGGGTATCCACTAAATCGCGGCAAGGCGTGGGTCCACGAGGCGAGCAGCGTCGTGCCGATGAGCGAGAAACGCGAGGATGCCCGACATCAAGACGAGGGTCTTGCGCGCGTTTCGCCACTCGGGTCGACGAAAGCTCGCGACGCCGTTGGAGATCGCTTCGAGACCGGTGAGTGACGAACCACCATTCGCGTAGGCACGAAGCAGCGTCAAAAACGCCAGACCCATCAAGATGCCGGTTCCCTTTTGGCCGAGGTGATGATCGACCAACATGTTGGACGATGGCTGAGCGAGTCGATGCAACGATCCGCTGAACTTCTTCACGTAACCAGTGACGATCGTGAGGGTGAGCATCGCGACATAGAAATACGTCGGGAACGCGAAATAGCTGCCAGCTTCACGCAGACCGCGCAGATTTCCGTAGATGAGCACGAGCACGATGCCCACGGTTATGACGACCGAATACGGACCAAAGACGGGAAACGCACTCGCGAGGGCGGCGGTGCCCGCCGAACACTGCACGGCGACGGTAACCGTGTAGTCAATCAACAGCGATACTGCAGCGATCTGGGCAATGCGCGGTCCGAAATTCTCGCGCGCGACAACGTAACTTCCACCCGCCGTGGTGTAGTACTTGATCACGTCGAGATACGAGGTCGTGACGAAGAACAACACTCCGATGATGACGAACATGATCGGCACGACCAACGCGAACGCCGCCAAACCAATGAAGGGCGTCAATTGTGTCAATATCTCTTCGGTTCCGTACGCTGATGATGAGATGCAGTCAGGTGCAAGGACACCCAAAGCGATGAAGCGATTTAGTCGTTCACCACTCAATTGCTCACTGACGTAGGGTCGACCTAGAAAGAATTTCTTTAGTCGATATCCCAACGATTCGGGGTAGACCGAAGCGACATTCGCGTGTGAGGTCAGTACCGGACTGCGTTTCGCGAGTTGCTTGTCGGCTTCTGACACGAGAGTTACTCTAAGCGAGACTGCGCGGCACTTCTGATACTTGCACCTTTCACGAGATGTGTGCTGTGATGACTGGGTGCATATCGTCGTCGTCGGCTGTGGTCGAGTTGGTTCAGAGCTGGCGATGCAACTCTCCGACGATGGTCACTCGGTTGTCATCATTGATAAGAACCGTGACGCTTTTCGTCGATTGATCCGTTTCAACGGTCAGTCACTCCTCGGTTCTGGTTTCGATCGCGACATCCTCGCCAAAGCCGAAGCCTCACAAGCCGACGCGCTCGCCGCGGTCACCCGAGGCGACAACACGAACATCCTTTGTGCTCGCATCGCGCGTGATACCTACGGCATCAAGAACGTCGTCGCTCGCATCTACGATCCACAACGCGCCGATATCTACATGAAGCTCGGCATCCCCACCGTCGCGACCTCACTATGGACGACCCAGCAAGTGAAACGTTGGATGATTCCCGCCGATGAGTCGATTGAGTGGACCAACGGGGCGGGTTCTTTGCACCTGGTAGAACGGATCGTTCCCGACGCCCTCGCCGGACGGCCCATCTCGTATTTCAACGTGAGTGAAACCGTTCGCGTGGTTGGTCTCGTTCGCGGCGGACAAGGTCGAGTCATGATCGACGATCTCTTCGCCCAAGAAGACGACGTTCTCGAATTCCTCGTCACGCCCCAGGGCATGCACGATCTGCATCATTTGTTGCAGGGAGAACCACGATGAGGGTCGTCATCGCGGGCGGGGGTTCGGTCGGCACCGCCATCGCCATCGACCTCATTGATCGCCACCACGACGTGACCCTGCTCGAACAGATCTCGGCGACCGCGGAGAAGTTGAAATCACTGCTCCCCGGAGTCAACGTGATGGCGGCTGACGCATGCGAATACTCCAGTCTCGCCGCGGCCGATCTTAGAAACGTCGACGTCGTCATCGCCGCGACGGGTGATGATGAGGACAACCTCGTCATCAGTTGGCTCTCCAAACAAGAGTTTGGTGTTCCGCGCGTCATCGCGCGCATCAATAACTCGCGCAACGAATGGCTCTTCAACGAAACATGGGGAGTCGACATCTCGGTTTCGACTCCCTCGCTCATCACCTCGCTGGTTGACGAAGCAGTCGAAGTCGGATCGATTATCAACCTGATGGATTTGGCCCAGGGGCGCATGCGTCTGATTGAGGTCACCCTCGCCGCGAGCGCACCGGCAATTGTGAAGGAACAGACACTCGATGAGCTTCGCTTGCCCGATACCGTGCGGGTCGTCGCGGTCGTGCGAAATGACCAACCCATGGTCCCGTCGGCGAACATGCGATTTTGTGAACATGATCACGTCATTCTCGTCACGCGCGAGGATGCCGCGAACGAGTGTTCCGCAGCGTTCATTGGCTAAGACTTCACCTCATCGCAACCTGCTTTGACCCGCGCGAGACCTAGCATTGCTACGTGCGTGCTGCGTTTTTCGACCTCGATAAAACCGTCATCGCGAAATCGTCACTCGTCGCGCTCGGTCCCGAACTCCACGCGCGAGGGATGCTGCGCCGTCGCACGCTGGTCTGGGGCGTCTTCAGTCATTTGTTGTTCGTGCGCTTCGGCGCCGACGACGCGAAACTCAACAAGATCCGTGAATCGGTCCTCAAGGTCACCAAGGGTTGGGACCACGACGAAGTAAGAACCCTGGTCGCTGAGACAATCAACGAAGTGATCGAACCACTGATCTACGACGAGGCGCTCGAACTCATTGACCACCACCTCGCCGAGGGTGACGAGGTGTGGCTCGTCAGCATGGCGCCCGAAGAGATTGTCGAACCCTTCGCCGAACTCCTCGGCATCACGGGTGCCATTTCGTCCAAGGCCGAAATCGACGAAAACGGCAAATTCACTGGGGCCATGCTGTTCTTCGCCCAGGGTGAGAACAAGGCCACCGCGATTCTCGAGCTCTGCGAGAAGCGCCGTATCGACGTCGCTGATTGCTACGCGTATTCAGATTCCGAGACCGACGTGCCCATGCTTCGCGCGGTCGGTCACGCCTTCGCCGTCAATCCCGATCGCCAACTCGCCCGAATCGCCCACGAGGAGTCGTGGCCCATTCTCAGTTTCTCGCATCCCGTGCGCGCCCATGATCGTTCGAGGTCGCACACGCCCTTTATCGTGAGCGCGCTAGTCATTGGTATCGCGGCGCTCTTTGGTCGAGCGCGACTGCACCGAACCTAGAGCGTCAAGAGGTCGCGCGCTCCGGTGTCCGACGAAGGGTGACGCAGTTTGCTCATCGCACGTGCTTCGATTTGACGGATCCGTTCGCGCGTCAAGTTCATCTCCGCGCCAACGTCCTCTAAGGTGCGGATCTCGCCCGCGCCGTCGAGTCCGAATCGCATCCGAAGAATTTTTTGCTCGCGTTCGTCGAGTGGTTGCAGGAGCTTTTCAATAGCGGCGGGCATCATCTTCACCGCGGCCACATCAAAGGGTGACTCCGCCGAGCGGTCCTCGACCACGTCGCCGAGTTCGGCGTCGCCGTCCTCGCGCAGCGGTTCGGACAGGGAAATTGGCTCGGAACGAAAACGCAACGCTTCGATCAACTTGTCCTCGGGCATCTCGCATTCGTCGCACAGCTCTTTGATCGTCGGGGGTCGACCGAACTTCAACTCGAGCCGCGACTGCGCCTTTTGCACCCGCGCCAAAGTGTCACCCGCGTGCACCGGGAGACGAATAGTGCGTCCCGTGTTCGCGATCCCGCGCGTGATGGCCTGGCGGATCCACCACGTCGCGTAGGTGGAGAATTTGAATCCTTTTCGCCAGTCGAACTTCTCGACGGCGTGCATCAGTCCGAGGTTGCCCTCTTGAATCAAGTCCAGCAATGGCAGGCCCGAGGCCTGATACTTCTTCGCGATCGATACGACGAGACGAAGGTTCGACTGCACGAAATCGCGCTCGGCCTGGTCGCCTCGATGCACGGTGC
>CAWICL010000068.1:0-27798 GCA_963834545.1 uncultured Acidimicrobiaceae bacterium
CGCCGGGCGCACGCCGCCTTCAACCATCACCCGGCCGAACGCCGGGGACTTCCGACAACCGCGGCGCGAGCTGCGTGTCGGCGAGATCGCCTATCTCCCGCAAGGTCGAGGTTTGCGAGCGCAACGTCAACGTGACGATCGGCGTGTCCGCCGGATTGACCTTCGCATAGACGGGCGGATAGGGCAGGTTGCGCGGCAGCGTCGAGGCGGCGGCGTTGATCGCCGATTGCACGTCCTGCGCGGCCGCGTCGATGTCGCGGTCGAGATCGAATTGCAGCGTGATCTGCGAGAATACGAACGCGCTCTGCGACGACATGGTTGAGAGCGACGGAATTTGCCCGAATTGCCGTTCGAGCGAGGCTGTCACCAGCGACGCGATCGTGTCGGACTTCCCGCCGGGAAGCTGCGTCGTCACCTGGATGGTTGGAAAATCGACCTGCGGCAAGGGCGAGACGGACAGACGCATGAAGCCCATGACGCCCGCGAGAAGCACGGCGAAGCCCAGCAGCGTCGTCGCCACCGGCCGGGTAATGAAGGGCGCCGATATGTTCATGTGCTACATCATTTCGTTTTGCGTCCCGCCGGGACGAAGAGTTGTTCTCCTGGGCGCGGCGTGGCGGGTGGGCTGGGGACGCCGCGCCGGTTTCCGCCGCCCAGCGACATAGTTCCGCCGGACAAGGGTCTTGCATCCGCCGGCGCGGCTGGTGGCGAGCCAATGCTCGCATCTTCCTCCAGCGCCTTCACGACATGCACCTTGGCGCCGTTCGAGAGGCGGGCGAAGCCGCCGGCGACGACATGCCCGCCCGCCTCCAGATCCCGCGTCACGACCGCGATGTTCTCGTCCTGCTGCCCGGTCGTCACGTTCCTCAGAGTTGCCACGTCGTCCTGGCCGAGCATGTAAACGTAAGCGCCGTTGGGGCCGCGCTGGATCGCCGCGCTCGGCACGACGACGGCCTGTTTGATCGTGTCGACGACAAGCCGCGTATTGACGAATTGCCCCGGCCACAGCCGCAGCGCCGCATTGAGGAAGGTCGCCTTGATCTTCGCGGTGCCGGTCGCCTGGTCGATCTCGGTTGTCGATCACCGAAACGTCACCCGTCTCGATCACGGTGGTGTTGTCGGGGCCGAGCGCGCTGACATGCGATGAGCCTTTCGCCACGGCGTCGCGCGCGGCGGGCAGCGCCTGCTGCGGGACGTGGCGATGACGTAGATCGGCTTCAACTGCGTGATGATCAGAACGCCGGTCAGGTCCAAGGCGTGCAGAATATTGCCTCGTTCACAGGACCGGTCATAGACCGTCATCTCACCTCTACCAGGCAGCGATTGTTGAAAACGCCAGAGAAAATGGTGACTGAGTTCCTCCTCGGAAGGAGGGCCAATGGAAACAACGCGCGCGTGTCGAGGGTCGATGCTGTTGGTGAGTCGTTGGATCGCGCCACCCTTACCCGCGGCGTCAAAGCCCTCGAAGAGAACAAGAAGACCTGGTCCCTTCGTCGCCGCGTCTAACAGTCCCCCCGTGAAGAGTCGCAATTGGGTGAGGCGCCGCTGGGCCTTTTGGATTCTCTTTTCGGACTCGTCGTGGGTCAGGGATTGTGACAGGTCAAGGTTGTCGAGACGAGATGCCATCAAAGTCAGGGTACCGCACGCTTCTCGTCTCGAACTCAGTGCGAGTTCTAGTCCTTGGTTGAACGCCGGTGTCGAGGGACGTACTTTGGACGTCGGTCGTAGATCCA
Source organism: uncultured Acidimicrobiaceae bacterium (assembly GCA_963834545.1). Classification (GTDB taxonomy): domain Bacteria; phylum Actinomycetota; class Acidimicrobiia; order Acidimicrobiales; family RAAP-2; genus RAAP-2. The sequence goes on from CAWICL010000068.1 coordinate 1,734, forward strand.
CGAACCAACGAGGAAGAGTGCAGCGAGAAAGGCGAGCACGATGGCGTCCTTCTCATGGGGTGGATTGAAGGTGTAGGTGACTTGTGACGTGCCCGCGGGAACCTTGATTGTTTGGTACACACCCTGGCTCGTGGTGATTGGCACTTCGTGACCGTTCACGTAAGCGCGCCAACCCTTCATCTCGAGTTCCGTTCGTAGCAAGGTACTTTGCTTCGTACACGTTGTCGTCGCGGCGTTGTCCGAGGTACTGGTCACCGTGCAGTTGGCCTTCGTCGTGAAGAATGCCCGTGGATGTGGCATTTCGTAGATGGTGGCGATATTCACGGTGTCTTCGTAGACCGGTCGCACGCCAAGCTTCTTCAACGAAGGCAACAACGAGATCTTGTCCGAGATCAATAAGTACTTGACTGACGCGTCCTCGTAGGCTTGAAAGTGCGCCGCGAGTTCGTTCTCTTGCTCGGTGATGCCCGTGATCCCGTCATGAATCACGAATTGATTCTTCGGGTCAAACCAGGGAACAGGTTCTTTTGGATATACGTGACGTATTCTTCGGGAACGGCAGGTCGATGGCGCTCAATGAATTGATGTCGTACTGAGATGCCCAATTGGCTTGCAAGACACCGAAATCCAGCATTCGATACTCGCCGAGATTTGCTTGTAAGTAGTTGATTGGTCCGGTGTCCAGATTGATCTGTTTGGCGGCCTCGGCCGTGGGCACCATGAAGATGAAGATTGACTCGCCCACGACCAGAATTGTTACGAGCAATGCCGCGAAGTTCTTCTTGGCGAAAATGCCGAGAACGAGTAACACGACAAGGGCGGCAAAGGTGCGGCGTGCAGAACTTCAATAAGGATTCTCGCTTTATGACTTTGGACAATGCCACGATTGAGAGCGCTAGCGCTCAGCGCCGCCCAGACCAGCAAGAGCAGTGTGAAGAAGGTGGTGAGGTTGAACAATCGCTTGGCACGGGTACTCGTGGCGAAGTCCCAGATGCCAAGCACGGCCAAGATGATCATCGAGAGTTCGCAGCTGGGCATGAGGTACCGCGAGAGCGCGGCGTTCTTCACCTCAGGAATCACGTTCAAGATCTGGTGGATGTAGGCGAGGTTGAATATCGCCAAAGTGCCAAAGAACGCCCAACAACCAAGGAAGATTCGCAAAGGACGGTGTCTCGAACCCCATAGCCCCAACAACGCGAGGGCGGTCACGCTGGCGCTGAAATAACCACCGATTCCGCCCCAGATGTTGTACGTGTTCGGATTGGAGAAGATGCCGCCATATATATAGGGGTCGATAAACATCGACAATCCGTGGATCGGTAAGTGGATGAGACTTTCGCCTCCTCCGGTGTGGACACCAACGTAGGCGGCCTTTAAGAAGTCGTCAAAGGGCACAAGGATGGGGAGTGCCAGAATCGCGCCGATGAGCCCGGCCAAACCGAGACGACGTATCGCGATCCAGCGAACGGACTTGTCGAGGGAGAACAGACGAACGAGTCCCCAACCCAGTGCGAAGAGTCCGTCGAGATAGGCCACTTCGGGGAATCCCGCGTACAGGGACAACGCGATGGCAATCGCCGCCACGTACCATCCCTTGTTCGGCTTCACCTGAGACGCGGCATCGAAGATCATTTCGATTCCGAGCAGCAGCATTGGCAAGAACGCCACAGGATTGAGGACTGCGTTGCCGAGCCAGCCAAAAGTTCCGTTCAGCGCGAAGAGCAGCCCCGCGGCGGTTGCGAACGTCACGGGAACATTGAGACGACGAGCAAGGAAGTAGGTGGAGATTCCCGCGATGATCTCGAGGGCCATATGGAACCACAACAAGCCACTCGGAAGGGCGAAGAGGATAGTGAGAGGAAAGAGCGCTGCGGCTTGCATTTCACCAGCGAGTGGTTGACCAAGCCCCTCGAAGTAGTTCCAGTAAGGAAGATGACCGTGTAACAGATCCCAGCCGCGAGATGTCCGAGTGGTTGAGAGATATAGCCAACGTTGGGATCGATCATGGACCGACCACACGAGACGTGACACAAGATATGTGAGACGCCCGCCGTCCACGAAATCGGATCAATGAGTGAAAATCCGCTCAGATAGAGGCCGTTCGCGACGCATATTCCGAGAACGATGACTGCGAGCGGCCCGCTTGATCCGGGCAGTCGCAGGTAGAAAGCGACGAATCTCGCCCAGGCAGTTTTCACCTTTTCAGGCTACAAGAGTGATGCCCATCAGCACGACCAGACTTCTAACGATGCTTGTAATAAATGGTCTCACCCAACAACAGGAGCGACTCGGGGAAATAAGGGTCACGAAATGAACCAAAGATGTCCCATCGTCGAATGAAGCGATTCCGGTCTTCCAATGGATCGAGCGAACCTCGAGATGAACTGACGTGATGATAGAGCTGTACGTCGGGCGTGTAGACAACGTTGCGACCACCTTCTTGGCTGCGAAGACAGATATCGACGTCATTCATGGTGACCTTCAGCTGTTCATCCATGCCGCCGAGTGACTCCCAGAGTTCGCGCTTGACCATCTGGACGGCACCAGTCACTGCGGCGACGTCACGAACAGACGACGTCAGTTGATCGTGTTGAGGGTAGTTTGAGTCGATTCGCAGATGTTGGGATACGGAGCAATCACGATGCTGTCGTGTTCGTGGTGACCGCTTTGATCCAATAGACAAGCGCCCACCACACTTACGTCGCTCAGCGATGCGAGTGCGACCATCCTGTTCGAGCCAATCCTTCAGTCACGAGAATCGCGCCGTCATCGAGGGTCACCATGTAGTCGGCCGACAGCGCTGATGCCGCGATCGACGATGTGCGCGTAGGTTGAATGGGCCAGGAACACGGTACCACCCGATAAAGTAGTATTGGCGAAAAACTCGAGCGTCGCGGGTCCTTTTGAACGTCGTCAAGAAATGACGATGTCGTAGTTCTCGTAGGTGGTCTTGCGCTCAATGGCGTCAATGCACTGGCGAACAAGATTTACCCGATCCCGTGTGGGAATGACGATATCGATAGAAGGGGGCGGCGATGGCGGTTCGACCCGCCATTCGACGGTCGTCGCGAGGGCGCCCGCCTTGACCGAGCCGCGAATTCCTCGACGCTTGAGGGATGCCTCAACGACTTTTATGGAGTCATCGCTGATGTGTTCGGCCTCAAACGCTTTCGGCGGTCGACCGGCGACCAACACTGCTGGGACGTGACGAAAACTTGCTCCGGCTTCGACGAGGCGTAAATACAAGTCGTGTTCAAACGCCCAACCTGCGTTTTCGTCGAAGGCGTTGAGGCGACGGAGCGTCGAGAGACGAATGACGCGGGGCGTCCAACACAATTGAAACTGAGTAGCGTGTGTCGCCCGACGGCGGCACTCTTCAAGATTGACGTTCGCGGCAACGGACCACATTCGTCGGCGAAGATCACGTCTTCATTTGCGCTCGAAGCCTCAAGCAACATCGTTGCCGCGTCGTTGACGTCGATTTCGCCGAAACTCGAATCTACGATGAAGAGCCAATCAGCAGTCGATGGTCAACGATCTTGTTGAGTGAGGCCACGACTCGTGAAGCCGGTTGTGCGCCTTCGTCGAGCACAAAGACGACAACATTCTCGGGCAAAGGGGTCGCTTCCCTCGTACCAAGAGATGTAGGTGAAGGTGGGCGGAAATCGTGGAGGAAAATAGATCGGCTTCTCGGCGGGTCGCACGCTTGATGCCACACTCGGTTGTCTGCGCAAACGACGCACGAGTTGCAATACGGGTCGGCCAAAGAAGCGCGCGGTCTTGTAACGCAGCGTATCTTAGCCGAGCATCCGACCCACGATTGTTGAAGAAGGTTTCCTTGAACGAGACGGATACTTCCGTGGAACTGTGACCAGCGCCGCTTGATGTCTCGATCCGAGAGCATGACTGCGTCATCGGAATCGAAGCGCTGGAAGACGGTCACGATATCTAACTTTCATTGGTAGGGCATTTCGCCACGTCGAAACACGTTGCGCCAAATTTAGTGGAGATGGTCTAGACATCTAGTTGACACACAAGATTCACCTAGTCAGCCTCGCGTTACGGAAAATGTTCATTGCGTGCGCGGGAGGTCATTTCTGACAATTCGGTGACGTTTGGGCTTCTTAGGGGCACAAAAGCTGATTCAGGTGCGACTATGAAGTGATGGGATTATCTCGCTCTACTCGTTTGTTCGCTTCCCTTGTCCTCTTGGGCTCGATCGTGATGACCGGTGTTGGTTCGTTTTGAGCGCCGGCGCCACGGCGGTGACGCCAACTTGCGATGCGCAACGCTTTGACGCCAGTGCCACTACTTCGAATCGACCAGGTGGCGCCACCGTGCGAATAGTTTTCACCGATACGCATTCGCCCTCGTGCGTCTGGTCTGGATTGACGACGTATCAATTCGCAACTTCCTCGGGAGTTGCATTTGGCCAACGTGTATCCATCGCGGCGGCCAAGGGTCTCGCGGTTCCGGTGAAGCCGTGGAACGTAAATAACACGTTCCAAGTTGTTCAAAATATTGTCACCGAAGAAGGTGTCCTGTGTTCACAGAAGCAAGCAACCTTTGTCGCAGTGACTAGTCCTGGACATGTTCGCTTGATGGTGAAATTGCCTTCGAGCATCGAGGTATGTGTGAATGGCACGACGAAGTGGACTTCGGTGTCCTCGCTTTCGTTTCCCAAGCCGAGCACCTGCACGGAAACAGACCTGAAGCTCAGCTTGGGTCAAAGTGACGGTACTGCCGGAACGATTTTCTATCCGCTATCTTTACGAACAAGTGGAAGCAAGCCTGCACGATCTACGGGACCCCCGATCGTACAACCACCGGTTCAGCACCGTGGTGTCGCGCCTATTGTCTTTGGTCCGCCGGCGACGGTGCGCAACGTGAGCGTGGGCGGATATGGTGACGCCATTCGTCTGGCACCCGGGGCCAAAGCGAGTGCCGCCTTCGGTGTCGTCGAGACCGGAAACTTTACGCCGTCTCAGTGCGTGGCGAGGGACTTCGAGAATGTTTCGGTTGAACTCAGTGGCATTGGGACGTGGATCGCGCCCCTATCCAGCACGACGTGCACGAAGTTGGCCAGCACCAACATCTCGGAGTTGTCCCGGGGATTACGGGAATTGCGCCCTAAGGAATTCCACTATTCACGTGGTGTTAACAGCCGCGCCTAAAGACGGCGTCTTTCTTGTGGTCGTCATGTTACATTTCGGTACTTAGCAATTCCTACTGAAGGTGATAACCACAAGAAAGAGGTAGTCGTGACTGACGCCCTGGACGTACAAGATGTCGAACCGGAAGAACATTCGCTCCGATCGGGGGTGCTCGGACTGTTCGATTCGGTGGTGATGGGGATTGCGGGAGTTGCTCCTGGTTATTCGATTGCTGCTTCGACGGCAGTGCTGTTCGGGGCAGTAGCGATTGGAGGTGCCGCAGCATTGTTGTATTGCGGCATCGCGATGTTCGGTATCGTCTTCGCCTTTAGTTACCTTGGCCGCGTTGAGCCCAAGGCGGGTGCGAGTTACTCGTGGGTGCGCCGAGCGCTGCACCCGTTCTTTGGCTACATGTCAGGATGGGCGTTGATCGTCTCCGCGCTGATCTTCATGGTCGCGGCGACGTTGCCGGTGGGCGCGAACTTGCTCGGTCTCTTTTCGAACTCGGCGGCCGGGAATAAAGGTGCCGTGACCATTGTTGGTGCAGTGTTCTTCCTCTTGATGGTCGCCGCGGTAGCGGTGGGTGTCACTGTCACCGTCACCGTGCAGATAGTGATGTCGACGATTGAGATAGCGATTTTGATTATCTTCGCCATTTTGGCAATATTTCATGGACAGCACGCCCACACGTTTTCCTGGCACTGGTTCTCGCCAGGAGTCTTTCACGGCTCGAGTGGTTTTTTCGCCGGTGCGCTCGTGGCAGCTTTCTATTACTGGGGCTGGGACGTTACGGCCAATCTGAACGAAGAAACAAAGGGGGCGAACAAGACTCCCGGCAAGGGCGGCATCATTGGAATGTTGTTCGTCTTCGTGCTCTTCGAGGTCTTTACCGTCGCGACGAACCTGGTGCTCACTGGCCATCAGATTGAGAAGAACGATGCCGACGTTCTTAGTATTTTGGGTCAAGCCGTGTGGCACGGCACGGGGGGAAAGCTCATCGTGGTGGCCGTTGTACTCTCAACGATCGCCACGTTGGAGACCACGCTGATCCAAGTTACGCGAACCATGTTCGCCATGGGTCGCGACAACACGCTGCCCAAGGCACTCGGTCACATCCACAAGAAATTCCGCACACCCATCGTCGCGACTGCGTGCGTCACCGTCTTCTCGCTCGCGCTTTTTATTGGTTCGCAGTTCGTTGGATCGATTGACTCAATTCTCTCTGACGGCATCAACGCGATTGGTCTGCAAATCTGTATTTATTACAGTCTCGCGGGTCTCGCGGTTGTGATGCTCTATCGAAAGCAGTTGTTCTTGTCTCTGACCAACTTCGTGTTCATGGGCCTCTGGCCTTTGGTGGGTGCGGTGTTCATGGGGGTCATGTTCTTCAGACGATTCCAGGACTAAACACCACGACCTTGTGGGTCGGCCTCGGGGCGATGGCCCTCGGACTCATTCCCATGGCGTTCTACTGGATCAAGGAAACGGCTACTTCGATATGCCGTCGAAGGAGGACCGCGTCGCGGTCATCATGGAGTTTGAACAGAATCTTTAGATTGGGGCACATCGATCGTGAAGTTGGAGATTCTTGTCAGCAATCACCATGTCTTTGGATCTCTCGTTGGGTTACCGTGGCACGACGATAGGTCGGTGGTGTAGATGAAGGGACTTCTCGATGAGTGATGAAATCGTGAGCAACGACAGCGAACACGAAAGAGCAGCGTCGCCTAGGTCGCGTCGCCTTATCCCCTTCGCGCTGGTTGGCGTGTTGGGAGTTGCTTCGGTTCTTACCGCGGTTCTTTCGACGAGTTCTCCGGCGAGTGCGAGTAGCGGGTTGCGAGCAGCGGTCACGTCCACACTCGAGGCGTCGTCGGTTTCCTTCTCGCTCAATCTCGACGTGACCGGTTCACAAAGTTCGAGCGCGAGCCTTACGGGTACTGCGCAACTGGTCCGACCTGCCAACTCGCACTCACGACGTCGAGCGGAACGACCCCGTCGCAGAGCGCCCAGATGGTCATTTCGGGGATGATGGCCTACGTCGAACTGCCAGCGCAGCTGGTCAAGGGTCTCGGGACCTGGTGGATCTCGTTTCCGGTGAAGGGCACCGGAGCGGCCCAAGGAAACGGATCGCAGGCAACGGGCGACGCCCTGTCATCGAGTGACCTTTCCCAACTCTTCGCGGGGCTCACCAGTGCTGGCGACACGGTAACCGACGACGGGACCGTACAGCTCAATGGCGCACCAACCCACGAGTACTCGATTTCCGCCAGCCAGTCAACGGCACAATCCCAGTTCAGTTCCCTGTTTAGTCAGGTGCCGAGTTCGATGAGTGGCGTCTTGCGTTCCATTTCCTTGGGCGCCTACGACGTGAATCTTTACGTCAACGCGAACGGGACTGTGGCTGAAGTCGACGTTTCGTCAGCGGTCACTCAGGGTCACGACACGCAGAACCTCGCGTTGAAGCTCTCGTTGTTCAACTACGGTCAACCAGTGTCGGTACGCGTTCCCCCGCCAATGAGGTGACACCGCTTTCGTCGCTCCTAAAAAGTCCACTCCTGAGCCTTTAGGTCTCACTCTTGGGTAGCCAGTGGAAGGTAAAGCGGCACAACAGCGCTGCGCCGATTGACCATGCACCAAGAATGATCGCTGCCTTGGGTAGCTCAAAACTGTGCGCCACCTCGTGTGAAGCAAATGACGCCGGCAAAAAGACTCCCCGCATTGATTGGGCCATCCACTTGAGGGGAAACACAGCCGAGACATCGCGCATCCATGCCGGCAGGCTGGCGTAGACGAAGAACACGCCCGACGTGAACTGAAAGAACAGGACGATGGGTGTGGCGAGCGCCGAGGCGGATTTGCCGTCTTTCGCAAAATTCGAGAACGAGATACCAAGAAGCGAACTCGTGATCAGTCCGAGAACACTGATCCACACGAAATCGAACCACAGGGCCCCACTCGAGGGAAGTTGCACGTGGTAGCTGTAGTGGCCAATCGCGAGCAGGGCAATCGCTTGAAAGATGTAGATGAACGTCGAGCTGACAACTTGCCCACGAAGTAGACGCTGGGCGGCATCGGCGAACCGACGAGGCGCTTGAGGGTCCCATTGCTTCGTTCTTCGGGTATGGCGATGGCGAGTTGTTGGAACGAACTGTAGAGAAGTCCTGACGCCAAGAGACCGGCCACGAAGTACTGGGCGAAACTCACGTTGGTACCGCTCAGCTTCGTCGAATTGAATACCGAGCCAAAGATGACGAGCAGAAAAACTGGAAGGAGCATCGAAAACACCACGGAGTTTCGGTCACGCAGAAGCGAACGAATTTCGAACCGGGCCCGGTGGGCGTAGAGGCTTAAGAGTTCCATCATTCGTCCTTCGTTTCAACGAGTTCAAGATAAGCCTGCTCGAGAGTGGTTCGCGTCACTTCGAGTTCGGGGATCTCGTCGTTGAATCGTCGTGCGAGCTCCTGCACAAATTTGGTCGGCTCGGTCGTCTGTTCTTCGTGAGCGACGCCTCCTTCGAGCCAGTGCACTCGAACCAGGTGCTCGGACCGACTACCGAGACCAGCGGGGGTCGTGTCGGCGACCTTCTTTCCCCGGGTCACCACCACGACGCGGTCGGCGAGCGCGTCGGCTTCTTCGAGGTAGTGCGTCGTCAACAGAATCGTCACCCCCTCATCCTTCAGTCGCTGGATGAGTCCCCAAAAGATATGACGAGCCTCGGGGTCAAATCCCGTCGTGGGCTCGTCAAGGAACAAGAGATCAGGTCGACCAATGACGCCGAGGGCCACGTCCAGGCGCCGGCGCTGACCTCCCGAAAGTTTTCCGGCGCGGGCGTCGGCCTTTTCGCTCAGGCCAACGAGGTCGATGGTTTCGTCGACCCCTCGAGGATTCTGGTAATAGCGCGAAAAGTGTTGGATGCATTCACGAACACTCACTTCGCCCAAGTCATTGGCACTCTGCAGGACAATGCCAATTCTTTGGCGCCACGCGCGCGTGTGATGGGCGGGGTCCACACCGAGCACGCTGACGTCGCCAGCGTCGCGGTGGCGGTAACCCTCGAGGATTTCGATCACCGTGGTCTTACCTGCTCCGTTGGGCCCCAAGATTGAGAGGCATTCACCCGCGGCAACAGTGAGATCGAGGTTCGAAACTGCGACGAAGTCACCGTAGGTGCGTTTGAGTCCCGTTACTTCAATAGCGTTCACTCCACCACGATAGATAACTTTCCAACCGTTTCACAATCACGTCACCAACTTTGTTGAGCGTGATCACGGATCGCGTGCGCCGACCCGTGCAGACACTTCGTGGGGTGGCGGTGGTAAGAAAGAGCGATGCGGTCCATGCGCTCGGCTGAAAACAAGTCGTTTTCCAATCTGCTCGTTCTCGTGGCCTTTGGAATCGCCTTTGGCTACGTTGAAGCTGCCGTCGTGTGCTATCTGCGCGTTCTCACGAAGTTTCATGAGAACTATCCACTCTCGCGCTACCACGTGTATCTCAATCTCGGTTTCATCACGTTCGTTAAGCCCTTTCACACGCATCTTTTCAGTCACCGGATTGGAGACATCGAGGTCGCTCGCGAGTCGGCAACCATCGTGATGTTGGTGTGCGTGGCCTTTCTCGTGGCGAGCTCGATGTTCCAAAGGTTGGGCGCCTTCATGGTGGGCTTCGCCTGTTGGGACATCTCCTACTACGGTTGGCTGCGAATCTTGGACAACTGGCCTCGAAGCTTTCTAACGCGCGACGTTTTCTTCCTCATCCCCGTAGCGTGGATTGGGCCGGTGATTACCCCACTCGTCATCTGCGCAGTGATGCTTGGTTTTGGCTCTTGGATGTACCTGCACGGTGACTTCGTGAAGCGTCGAGCGATCTATTGGTAGGCCGGGAACGAACGTTTCATACCACTAAAGGTTCGTAGGATTCGAGCATGGATCTGGAACTGAACAATCGGGTATTTCTGATCACCGGGGGGACTGACGGTCTCGGTCTCGAACTCGCCTCCACCCTCACTCGAGAAGGCGCACGTGTCGCCGTGTGCGGCCGAGACGAACAAAGGTTGAGCCACGCTCGCGAGGTACTGGGTGACGCGTCGCACTGCGTTCGTGCTGACGTGACGAAGGTGAACGAACTTGATGCGTTCATTGATTCAACGATGGAACGCTTCGGACGCCTTGACGGTGCGGTGAATAACGCGGGACAAAGTGCGGGTTCGTCAATTCAGGATTCATCAGAGGACCAGTGGCGCGCCGACTATGAACTGAAGGTATTGTCAGCGTTGCACGTCTCGCGGCGCGTCCTACCCGCCCTGGTCGAAACGGGCGGCGCGATTGTGAACGTGCTCGCCATTATGGCGCGTACGCCAGGGGCGAACTCGACGCCGACCACTGCGTCGCGCGCGTCGGGATTGGCCCTCACCAAAGCGATGGCCAACGAAGTTGGCTCCAAGGGCGTGCGGGTCAACGCGATCTTGATCGGCCTCATTGAGTCGGGCCAGTGGCGACGTCGAGCCGTCGACGCCGGAGTAAGTCTGGATGACCTCTACGTATCCATGGCGCAAGGCTCGAAGATCCCACTTGGTCGAGTCGGCAAGGCGCAAGAATTCGCTGACCTGGCGGCCTTCTTGCTCTCCGCGCGCGCGAGTTACATCACCGGTGTGGGCATCAGCGTTGACGGCGGACTTTCGCCCGTCATCTAAATTCAAGTAATAACTTGTTTGACGTGAGCGCCACGGCATCGCCATGTTCTTTGCTCCGGGTCAACGGGAATATTGCGTGGTGCTTAGTAATGTCGGTGCTAAGAAACGAGCCTTCGATTATTTGTTGGACAAGCCATCAGGTTTCGCTGTAAGACAGTCCGCGGTGGTTGGCGAGTGAAGGGATTGACGTGAGCGCACGTGGCGAGGCTCCCTCACCCCAGAGCCCAGCCACATCGGGAGCATTCGATGTCGGTATTGGTTTTTACGCGATCATGTTCACTGACATCGTGCTGTCGACGGGCCTGCGCGCGCAGTACGGCGACGCCAGCGCTGACACCTTTCACGTGGCCGTTGATGAATTGACCAGAGAGGTCGTCAACCGTCATCACGGCAAGGTGGTGAAGGGACTCGGTGATGGACTGCTCGCGATGTTTCGCGGTCCCACCGAAGCTGTTGTAGCGGGAGTTGAGATTCAACGACGACTTGCTCGGCGCAACCGGAACAACGATGTTCCCTTGCGCGTTCGAATTGGCGTTACCGTTGGCGAAATTGAAGTCACCGAAGACGACGTCTTTGGCTACCCCGTGAATGAGGCGGCTCGACTTTGTGGCGCCGCCGATGCCGACGGTGTGTTGGTGAGCGACATTGCCTGTTCGTTGGCGCGTCGTGCTGAAGTGAGTTTCGGCTCGGTTCAAGAAGTGCCAATTACCCCGAACGCGCCGCCCACGATGGCCCGACCGGTGCTCGTCGGCGACGAACCCGTTGCTCTGGTGCCACTCGCGGCCGCCCTCGAGTTCTCACAACACGGTGGGCGATTCGTCGGACGCACCCACGAGATTGAGCAGATGGATGAGCAGTGGGCCCGCGCGCGCGACGGAGCGGTGGAGCTCTGCGTGGTGACAGGTGAACCCGGTCTTGGCAAGACGACGCTGGTGGGCGAATTTTCGAGACACGTCGATGGTGACGGTGGCATTGTTCTCTACGGTCGTTGCGAGGAGCGAACCCCCGCGCCCTATCAACCATTCGTTCAGGCATTGTCGCACTTCGTCGAGCACTGTCCAGCGAGCGAACTCGAGCAACTCCTCGGCCCCTTCGCCTCTGAGTTTCAACGTTTCGTACCGAGCCTGGGCGAGCGCTTGCCCGTCGAGCCAATCACTCGACTCTCGAACCCTGATGCCGAGCGCCTTCGAGTCTTTGACGCCTTCTGTCTCGCTCTTCGATCGCTGTCGAGTTTTGCTCCCGTTCTCTTGATTATCGATGACTTGCACTGGTCGGGAACGACGACGATCGACCTCCTCGATCGGATACTTCACGACGCGAATCAGTCTCGACTGATGGTCGTGCTCGCACTTCGTGGCTGGGACCCGGCGACGGATCCGTACGTCGACGGCTTCCTCGCTGATCGGCATCGTATGGCTCATCACGTTTGTGACATTGCGTTGAGCGGTTTGGGACCGACGGAGGTTAACGAACTCGCCGCTGAGTGGAAGCATCAAGCAACGATTGACGAGAATCAGACCGACGAATTGTGGAGGATCACTGCCGGTAATCCCCTCTTCGTCGCGCAGGTTCTGCGGTCCACCATCGGTAGTGAGGTCGTGCCTGAGAAGATCCCACAGGGTGTGGCCGAAGTGATTCGACGCCAACTCGAACGTCTATCGGGTTCCACGAGGGACCTGCTCTTCACGGCGGCGCTCGTGGGTGCTCAATTTGAGTTGGGCGTGAGCGTGGCGGCGGCGGCGTTCGACCAAAGCAACGCACTCGCGAGTCTCGAAGAGGCGACGTTGGCGGGGATTGTCACTCCGCTCGAGGGCATCCCACTTCGTTACGAGTTCACGCACGCCTTGGTCCAGCGCACGATTGAGAGTCAATTCAGCGCCGCGCGCCGCTGTCAAACGCACGCCAAGATTGCCCAGGTCCTCGAGAGCGCCACCATGCTCGCTCCCGAAGAGCGACTACGGCGCCTCGCCTTTCACTGGTTCGAAGCGGGCGAGCTCGGTGATCCGGTTCGAGGGATCGAATTAGGGTGCGCCGCGGCACAGTCGTCGATTGAGCACTTGGCGATCATCGAGGCCATCGAACAATTAGAGCGCGTCGAGACGCTTCGCCGCCTCGCGCCCGATCCTCGGCGAGACGCTGAAGTGGCCGTTCTGTGGGCGGAGGCGAAGTGCATTGGTGCTCGACCTGACGCGCGAGATGCACAGTTGCGCGCGGTTGGTCTTGCCGAGGCTGTGGGCGACGCTCGTCTACTCGCGAGAGCCGCGTTGGCCAACTCGAGGGGCTATTTCTCGATCTACGGAGGCATCGACGACGATCGGATTCACGCGCTCGAGGCGGCGCTCAAGCTTTGTGACGCCGACGATCTGGCCACGCAAGCAATGTTGCTGTCGCGCCTCGAAATCGAACTCACCTTTGACACGACGGGTCGTCGAGATATCGCCAAGATCGACGAAGCGCTCAAGATCGCCCGGCAATTGGATGATCCGGTCATTCTCGCGAGCGTCTTGCGGAACCGACAATACGTATTGGGAGGACCTCAGTACTGCGACGTGCGCGTGCGAGAAGTCCACGAGATGCGCGAGATCGCTCGAAAAACTGGCGACAAAGCCTTGGAGATTCACGCCTGTCGATTGATGTGCGCCACGGCAACCGAGATCGCCGACGTGCACGAGATCGATCAATGCCTGGAGCGACTGCGCGAACTAAACGACGAAGTGGACCTCGTGGTGTCCAAGTGGGAACTCGCGTCGGTCCGCACGAGTCGCACAATACTTGCGGGTCACCTGAAAGAAGCAGCGCGCATGGTCAAAGAGGCATTCGCGTTGGGAAGTGAGGCCTGGCAGCCCGACGCCTACGTCTTCACCGGTGCACAACTCATGCACCTGAATTACCTTCGGGGACGACTCCCCGAGGTCATGTCGACCTACCTCGAGATGACACCGTCGGAGATCACGAAACCCCTCAGTGCCTGGGTCGCGCGCCAACTGCACGTGGCGGGGCTCGTGGACGAAGCCACACAATGGTGGGAGAAGTCGCTCGCCATGGGCCTCGAACAACAGATGGGCGTCGGAGTCCAAGCCGGTCTGGTGTTGAACGCGTGGGCCTACATGGCTTCGAACGTCGAAGGCAACCGAGAGATCTTGGTGGACGTACGAGAACGACTGGCGCCTTACTCGGAGAGGCTCTTCAATCAACTGGCGCCCGATCAACCTGGTCACCATTTTCTGGGTCTCATCGCTGACGCCCTCGACGAGGGCGAGGTCGCTGACGAGCATTTTTCTTCTTCTATATCGCTTCTTCAGCGCATCAATGCTCCCGTCATGATTGCGGTGAGCCAAGTGGCGTGGGCTCGTTCACTCCGACGACGTGGCGAAACGGCGAAGGCCGCCGAACTCGCCCTCGCGGCGCAAGTGGCCGCGAACGAGGCGGGTGCCACACTTATCGTGCAGCAATCGACTGAACTGCTCGGAGGACTGGTATGAACCGTGGCGTGAACAAAGAACACATTGATGCGGTCTTGGCGATTGACGATCGCGTGCTCCGTAACTATTGGGTCACCCAGACCTACGCCGACATCTCCGATGCGCTGCGATCCTTGCTGGATCCCAACACGGCGAATTGGTGCACGTACGCGACGTGGGCGTCGCGAACGGTCGGCTCGAATATGCGCGGCGAGGCGCTGCCGAAGTGGCTCCACGACCGGGTCCTTTTGCCCGATGGCTTGATGGGACTCACCCAAAACCTGAACGCGGATGCGAAGTTCTCTGAGTTTCGAAAGGTGCTCGGTGATCTCAAACCAGAGCACCTGATGGACGTGACGAGGGAACTCTTAGGCGAGATGGCGATCAATCTCTCTGACGGGAACACCGAGGTCTTCGCCGAGATCACACCACCAGCAGCCATCTTCATCGCTGAGTTCAGTAGTGGAGCCGACCCACACGAGGCTCGCGCGAAGGTGTTGGCGGCTTGTCAAGGAGTTCCCGAGTATCAAGGGGTCAATCGTTTGGCGGCGGGATACTCGCTGTACTGCGACGCCATGCACGAGACCGATCCGAAGCTTCGAAGCCAGCTCATCCTGGCGGGCTCGTTGCAATTAGGAACCCACGAACAGAATCACTTGCAGCCCGTCATTGTCTCCAGCATGGACATGGGCGTGAATACCGCCGCCACTCGTCTCAAGGAGAAACTCGAGAAGGAACTCGGTGCGCTCGCGCGCGTGCAACAAGATTTTGACAAGTTGCTTCAGCCGGCACTGCACTGGATTGGCGACACGTGGGGCGACATCATGACGTTCACGCTCGGCACGCTGCAGAGCCCCGAAGGGACCATGCACCTCGATCACGACGTGCCGTTACCCAAAGATCGGCCGTACGTCACGCCCGATCTCGAACCAGTCAAAGTAGGCGCGCTCGGTGAGTTGCTCGCGATGTTCAACCGAGCCAAGAAGAATGGGAAAGGGAGCTTCGCTCGGGACTGGGCGAATTTGATGGATCGCATGAATTTCATCTCCAACCTGTTCATTTCGCGACATCACGTGCCCGATATGTTTGATCCACCCTTTGATGCCGCGACCCTCGCCGCGATAGAAGCGGACCGAACTCCGGCGCCGAGTGGGGATGGACAATGAACGAGCGTCACGACATGAGATCACCTTCCATCGGCGTCGAGAGATACACCGACGCATTTCTCGAGGACCTTCGCGGTGTTGGTGACCAAGGGGCCGACGCCGCCGTCGCCGTTTTCTTTGAGACCATTGAGCAAAAGGACGGCGGACTCTTCCCGATGCTCGTGCGAACGACGCACGGCGAGCTGGACGACGAGCAGGCCCCCGGTGTCGGACCCTTCGTTGAACTTGACGAGCCGTGGCCCGAGTGGGTCCAACCCGAACTCATTCGCCGTGGTCAGAAGGTCTTTGGCGACTGGGGATTGCAGCTCTCCTCGGGACTCTTCATGGCGTCATTGCCCATGAGTTACACCGCGGCAAAGGGGGCAGTGCCCCTCGTGCGAACAGCTCGGCTCACCTCTAATCCCAAGCGGCGCTACTTAGAGACTGGCCAGATGATCATTGACGCGATGACGCCCGGCGCCTTGGAACCAGGGAAGAAGGGTTACCGTGCCGTGCGACACGTGCGTTTGATGCACGCGGCGGTGCGGTACACCTTGCTCCATCCAGAAATCCTTCCCGCGGGTACACCCGCACAACAGCCGTGGGATCCCTCGCTCGGCGTTCCTCTCAATCAAGAGGACCTCCTCGGTTGTCTCTTCGCGTTCAACGTCATAGGTCTTAAGTCGCTCGAAAAGGCCGGAGTGAAATTAAGTGATGACGACCAAGAGGCGTACGTCCACGTCTGGAATCTCGTTGGACACCAGATCGGTGTTCGTCGTGACCTCTTGCCCCTCAATCACGTTGATGCCAAGATCGTGGCCGAGCGCATCTTGAAACGTCAAACGGCCAAGAGTGAGGCGGGCAGTGAGCTCACCGCGACCGCAATCGAGGCCATGCAAGATCTCTTGAAGTCGAAATCGTTGAAGGGGCTCCCGGCGTCGGGGATTCGTTACTACCTCGGAGATGAGGTCGCGGATCTACTCGACGTCCCCGCGTCGGACTGGACCCGTTCGATCTTCGTGACGATGCGTCGAATTGATAGCGTCCTCTATCGATTGCTTTCGTGGCTGCCCGGTCAACACTCAATTTCCAGTTCCCTCGGACGGCGTATGGTCGCCGGCTTCGAAGAAGCCGAACGGGGACGCGATCGTCCGAAGTTTGAAATCTCCGATGAACTTCGAGAAGCGTGGGGAATTAGTCCTGTCGTGACGTGAGCTCGTGACTCGCCGTCGAGCGACGTCGCACCGGCGACAATGAAAATGGGTAATAACTTGGGATTATTTCGCATACTCTCTACGAAAGGTACAAGAACGAACATTGGTGTGTCGCTTGAGTGAGCTCGGTCCTGGCTCTCCGAATTGGAGAACAATTCACTGCAGTGCCACCAGCGCCGTCGTCGTCGCGCCCAATCCAATATCGCTCCCGCTCACAAGGGAGCGTGGTGCATCCAAACAACTCGTGGACGTGGCGGGCGAGTGAGGGCGTCGCTCACAAGACAGGGTCGTTGGGTTCATCGCGCTTCGGTGGTGGTGGCCGTGGTCGCGTTGGCCCTCTCGACCTCAGCGATTCTCGCGAGTACTGCCTCGTCGCTCTCGGTGGTTCATCCTCACAAGTCGACGGCGCTGCCGGTGGCGCACGCCATCGACGGCTGTCAATTCGCGTGGAACGGTGTTGACTCGGTTACCGAGTCTGAGCCGTACGGTGAGTATCCATTCGGAAACACTTCGACCATCAATCTCTATGCCTTGTGGTACGCCGTCCCCTATTCGAACCCCCAGCCCGCTCCGGGGCAGTGGTTCGGCCTCAGCGCGCTCGGTGGTGACTCATATGAACTAGCCCTTTACAATTCTGATTCCTCGTTGAACTACGTGCTTAGCTCGACGGGCCACATCATTGCCATGGGATCGAATTACCTCATCTACGTCGATCCCTATGACGACGAATACGTCATCGCGACCGATTCGTCACTAAGTCTTCCGTTTCAAAGTTCGAGTCCGCTGACGCTTCCAGTAACGGCGGTGGATCCCACGGGCGAGCAGGTCGATCAAGCCCTCTCGTGCGCGACCGGTGCTCCCGAGCCGCCCACGATCAACACCGCAACCATCGGACCTCTGGATCACGAAGCGACAATCTCGTGGTTCCCCGGCGGCGACGGCAATATACCAATCACGTCCTACGAGGTCTTCTACGTCGACGAGAATACGAATGTCACGTCGTACGAAATCATCCCCGTCGCGAATCTCGGCACGATCCAGGTAAACGGTGATACTGCGTACACCGCCACGATCACGGGTCTCGTCGACGGTGACGAATATGAATTCTCCGTCTCGGCGATCAACTCCAACGCTCAAAGTCCCGAGAGCAACGCCTCACAGGAATCGTCGGGGGTCTATCCCGGATTGCCCCCTGGTGCGCCCACCAATGTGAGCGCGGTCGCGGGTGATCTCTTCGTCAACGTCACCTGGGACGAACCAACGGACCCTGGATCCACTGCAATCTCGACGTATCAGGTAACAGGTACTGATCAAACCAACGCGTCGAACGACGTGTCCCAAAACTGCGCCGCGTACGTCAATATCGTTGACAACACCCAAACGTGTTCCATCCAGGGTCTTCAAGTCGGCGACACGTATTCGTTCAGCGTGAGCGCGGTCAATGAGGAGGGACAAGGCGCCTCGTCGAGTGCGTCCAATGACGTCGTCGCTGTGTTCTATCCAATCAATTTTCCCGACGCTATTTCCGCCGACGGTACCTACGTGTGGGTCGCGAACCAAAATGGTGGGCCAAGCCAACTCGGATCCGTGGGATGGACCTACGCCAACAGCATCTCGTGGAACGAGAACTACGACTCATCGATTGATTGGCCCACCGCGATTTCCTCTGACGGCACCAACGTCTGGGTCGCCGGCCTCGAAACGGGACTGACGAGCTTTAGTTCCTCGGAACTCGGTCAGATTGCCGACATAAATGCCTCCTCCGGTTTCGCCCAAGACCCGGTATGCCAAGGAAGCTTCACGGCGCCTTCGGGCATCTCTTCTGACGGCACCGACGTGTGGGTGGTGAGTCCCTACGACAATCAACTCACCGACTACAACATCAACGCAGGGACCTGTACTCCACTCTTCGATCCGTCGATCAATGCGCCGAGCGCGGTCTCGTCGGACGGCACCAATGTCTGGATCTCGAATCAGGATGGCGGAGTCAATGGAACGGGTTCGGTGACGCAGTACAACATCGCTTCGGGAATCTTCACTGAGATTGATTCACCATCGTTCGACGACCCCGTCGCCATTTCGTCTGACGGGAAGAACGTCTGGGTCGCAAACCAGGCTGGCGGCACCACTGGCACCGGATCAGTAACCAAGATCAATATCGCGACGCACGTCGTCACCGAGATTGACTCGCCGAGTTTCGACGTGCCGAATGCGATCTCTTCTGACGGCACCAACGTCTGGGTCACCAACCAGGCCGGGGGAGTAAGCAACGAAGGGTCTCTCACGGAGATCAGCACCTATGACGACTACGTCGCCCCCGTCAGCGCGGCGAATGTTGACGCTCCGGTGGGAGTCTCGTCTGACGGCACCAACGTCTGGGTGGCCAATAGTGCCGGCGGCCCCAATGGAAGGGGCAGCGTGAGCGAAGTCTCCGCGACCTCCCAGTTACGCTCACCGACACCGCCACAGATTTCCAATATTCCCGCCAAGGCCTATGACGGGTCGAGCTTCATCGCTTCGGTGAAATCCAACAGTCCGGGCTCCTATCACGTTGAATCATTCACACCCGCGGTCTGTGCCGTAAGTGGTCTGAACGTTTCGTTCCTAGGGCCGGGTACGTGTTCTCTCGCCGCGTCCGTTGACGCAACTGCCCTGTACTCGGCCTCCACCGGGCCCGAACAGACCTTCAGCGTGCTCGCGAGCGCTTCGCTTCATGCGACGTTGCAGCTCGCGACTTCCGGTCCCATTACGACGGGCACCCAGGTCACCTATCACGTCAACGTGACCAATGACGGTCCCGACACGGCTCAAAACGTCGTCGTGACGAGTGGATTCGGTTCAAACGTAGGTCCGGGTACGTTTTCGTCTCCGAGTACCGGCACGGTGGGCTCAGGAAATTGGGACGTCGGTTCACTGGCCTCGGGATCGAGTGTGAGCGCGAATTATACGTTGAGTGTTCTCGCAGCGGGGAATTTCTCTGTATCGGTGAAGATGAGCACTACAACCAATCAAATCTCGGGTGCGCCGACGGCGAGCGCGTCGGGCGTCGCCGAGAAATCCACGCCAACGAAACCCTATATTGCAAACCTTCCCTCCTCTTCGAATGCGGGAACATCGTTCAGTGCTGTCGTTGTCACGAATGGTGACGGTGCCAAGTCCGTCACGTCATCGACTCCGTCGGTGTGCACGGCGAGTGGCCTCGACGTGACGTTCGTCTCGAAGGGGAGTTGTGTCATCAGTGCGCACGTTGGCGTGGGCGTCAATTACCTGAGTGCTTCGGGTTCGCCCCAGGACATCGCTGTCGCGGCGGCACTCTCCACGACGACGACGAGTATGACGAGTTCAAGTACGTCAACGTCTACCACCTTGAAGGGCGGCTCGTCGACGGCGCCATCGGGCGATTCGGGAACCAGTTCTAGCTCGAGTACCACATCGTCGTCGTTCGACGAGGGGACGTCTTTTGGAAGTGGTGGTTCATCGTCGGCAACGGCGAACACGTCGACCACGATGGCGAGCGGGACGAGTACCAAGATCAAATTCTGTGGCGCTCCGGGAGCGTCGTTGAAACACTGTCACGTGGCGATCTACGGGAGTGGATTGAAACCCGATTCGGGGGTCACGATGGTGGTGCATTCCTCGCCTCAGAAGATCGGCTCGGGAACGGTCGCCCCTAACGGTTCCTTCGACGTCGCGGGCTCGCTTCCGGCGAATTTGAAGGTCGGCGTGCACCACGTTGTGGTGACGGGGACCGACTTCAATGGTTCGTCGTTCACTGAAGACGAAGTGTTTACCGTGATCGCGGGCGAACGATTGGGTTCGATCGGGTGGGTTCCGCCGACACCACTCGCTGGTGATGTTCAGTTCGTACCGAGCGCCCATCGCACGCTCGTGCTCACCGCGACCGCCGGAGTGACGACGGCCGCCGCGGCGGTCGCGACGGGACTTGGTGGCGGGTTCGGCGGCGGTTTGGGTTCGGGGGGCTCTCGTCCGCTGAGTGGAGGCTCGGGAGGTTCGAGTCGGGGCGGCGGGTTGGAAGATGTCGAAGTCGAACGCTTGGAAGGTGACGCCAAGGACGAGGGTCCCGGGGACCGCTCAAGGTTCTGGCGTTGGCCCGGGACCGGGTTCTTAGATCGTTGGTCCAAGAAACTCCCCGCCAAACTCGCCGCCCTCTCGCCGGTGCTCGGGAGAGTCTTCATCGATGGTGACTATCTACGTGCGATGGTGGGCAGTTTGTGGATGGTGATGTGTCTTGGTTCCATTGGGCTTGGCGCGTACGCGTCAGCGAGTTCGGGTTGGTACGCGGTCCCGCCAACGCTGGGTGTCTTTCTCCTCATCCTCGGACTCAGTGTCTTTGACTCGCTGCTGGGATTTCTCGCCGGCGCGACGTTCTTTCTCTGTTCGCTCTTCGCCGGACACATCGATTCCGCGCCCGAACTTCGCCTCAGCATGGGTCTGATGCTCGTGTGGTTCGCCGTCCCACTCGCCGCCGCTGCTATTCGTCCGCTACGACGTTCGATCGCCATGAATGTTGACTCATTGTGGGATCGACTCGCGGACTTGGTGGTCTGCGGCCTTTTTGCTGCGTGGGTCGCCGAAAAAATGACTGGAGCACTCTCGGGACTCGCCGGCGTGGAATTACCCATTGGCAAGGAAGTTTCAACGGTGGTGTGTGCGGTGCTGATTCTGGTGGCGATTCGCATCGTGGTCGAGACCTTCGTCGCGCACTATTTCCCGCGTCGCTTAAAGACGGTTCATCATGAAGGAAAGCTGGAATCGAGCAGAATTCAACTAATTATTTCGCTGTTCTCTCAGATTGTCGTCTTCATCTTCATTGCCGTCGCAATTCTTGGTGCGAGTTGGGCATTGTGGGTCGGCACGGCAGTGTTCTTTACGCCCTTGATTGCTGGTCTCTACGAGGAGAGGATCCCCAAAAGCAAACTTGTTGGTCGACTGAAGCCCAATCCCGTGGTGGTCTGGGCCATCATCATTGGTGCGGGCGTGATCTTGAGCGAACTGTTAAAACACTTGGTCCACGGTGGTCAGCTCGTCGAGGATCTCGGTTTCATCATTCTCCCGCTTCCAGTGCTGGTCTTTTGGACGCTCGAGATCTTTGAACCCGAAGAGGTTGGGGGCGAAGACGAGGACGATGGTTTTGAGTCACTGGGATTGGGTGACGAGGCGACGAGGGATAAGACGCGACTGGCTCGATCACCTCAGAAACGTGAGCGATCTCCTCGCGAGTCTGACCCGCTAAAGACGGGAGGAGGGGTCGGCGCTGCGTCAGCAACGAGACGCTCGAAGACCGGGGCCACGGCAGTGTCTTCGGGTACCAAGGCCAGGAAGGCCACGCCGTCTCCGGTGGTATTGAAAGCACCCGGGGTGCCTCGCACCAAGAACGTCGTGACCACGAGCGCGGCAACGAAGAAAACGGCCTCAAAGTCGCCCGCTGTGCCAGCTCGAACCAAGGCAACCACAAAGAAGTCCTCTCCCAAGAAGAACGTCGCCACGAAGGCCACGGCATCCAAAACGACGGCATCAAAGTCGCTCGCGACCTCGACACCAAAGAAGACCGCCGCAACGAAGAAGACTGCCGCAACGAAGAAGACTGCCGCAACAAGGTCGCCGGCCAAGAAGACAGGGTCAAGGGCATCAAAAGTTCCGAGTCCTGTCCGGGCATTGCCCGCTAAAAAGCGGGTGGTCAAGTCAAGCGAGGTGATGGGCGAGTCAATTGAAACCCGATTCATAAAATTGGAACCAAGATCCTCGGCGCAACCCACGAAAACGAATTCCTCGACTGATTCGCGCGACCGTAAATTCCGCCGAGTCGAAATCAAGAAGTGGAGTGTCAGGGTCGGCGGCGTGTTGGTGGTTCTCATCTCGATTTATCTCGTGCATTTGCAGGGCGGTAGTTGACCCGTTTTGCCGAGATTGTGAAAGATCACCCGGGCATCTATTCCGATCCATGGAATCTAAATGCGTAGAAGTTCTCGAAATTCGCTCTTATCAATGGGGTTTGAATCACGCATTCGAGAATTCAAGTCTGGTTAAATTGAATGAGCGTTTTGATTCACCAGTCAGAGAGGACTCATGATGGCTCCAGCCAAGAAGGTCGCCAAGAAGACCACCACCAAGAAGAAGGCGCCCGCCAAAAAGGCTCCGGCTAAGAAGTCACCCGCCAAGAAAGTAGCCAAGAAGAAGGCTCCGGCAAAGAAAGTGGCTAAGAAGAAGGCTCCGGCAAAGAAGGTCGTCAAGAAGAAGTCACCCGCCAAGAAAGTAGCCAAGAAGAAGGCTCCGGCCAAGAAAGTGGCTAAGAAGAAGGCTCCAGCCAAGAAGGTCGTCAAGAAGAAGGCTCCGGCCAAGAAAGTAGCCAAGAAGAAGGCTCCGGCGAAGAAATCAACTGCGAAGCGCGTCCCGAAGAAAAAGTCAACGACCTCAAACGCGCCCAAGGCTTCCGCTCACGTTGCGCCCGTTAAGAAGCCGGACAATGAGAAATTCGATCTTTTCTCAATTTTTCGTAATCGCGTAGCGGAGGAAAATAGCGGTCAGTCAATGTAGTAACAACGCCAGGCTTGCGCGTTAGGGCTTTCGTGCGCGTGACAGCGTTCGTTCCGCCTTCGACATAGCTCGTTAAAAATCCATGTCCCCCGGGTTCGGCCCGGGGGACATGGATTTACACCTTTGAATCGGTCACTATTTTGCGACGTTCAGTGACTCCGCGTTTTCGCTGCGACGTGGAAGCACCCAATTTGGTCGAGGGAAGTGGCACGTGTATCCGTTCGGGTATCTCTCGAGATAGTCCTGGTGCTCGGGCTCTGCCTCCCAAAATGGACCCGCGGGGCTTACTTCAGTGACAACCTTGCCGGGCCAAAGTCCCGAAGCCTCAACGTCAGCAATTGTGTCGAGTGCGGTCTTTCGCTGGGCTTCGTCGAGATAGAAGATCGCCGAGCGGTAACTTGGTCCGCGGTCGTTTCCTTGACGATTGGGCGTCGTGGGATCGTGAATCTGGAAGAAAAATTCAAGAATTGCCCGATACGACGTTTGCTTTGGATCAAAGATAATCTCGATGGCTTCGGCGTGGCTGCCGTGATTTCGATAGGTGGCATTTTCTACGTCGCCACCGCTGTAGCCAACGCGCGTGGACACGATACCTTTTTGCCTTCGAATGAGGTCCTGCATTCCCCAGAAGCATCCACCCGCAAGGATTGCCTTCTCCGTGGTTTCATTCATCGTGTCATTCCTCCTTCGCTTGGCGAGACGTCAAAGAGCTCGAGGTACTCACCGTAGCCTTGTGCCTCCATTTCGTCGAGGGGTACGAAGCGAAGCGAAGCCGAGTTGATGCAGTAGCGAAGGCCCCCTTCACTCCTTGGTCCATCGTTAAAAACATGGCCCAAGTGACTGTCGGCATTGGTCGAACGAACCTCAGTCCTCGTCATGCCAAAGCTGCGGTCACGGTGTTCAATCACATTCTCCTTCGCGATCGGCGCGGTGAAACTCGGCCAGCCGCATCCACTGTCGAACTTCTTGGTCGAAGCGAAGAGTGGTTCACCCGAGACGATGTCCACGTAGATGCCGGCGTCCTTCTTGTCCCAGTACTCGTTGTCAAACGCGGGCTCGGTGCCTTGCTCTTGGGTGACGTTGTACTGGCGCGCGTTGAGTCGCGCGAGCGCTTCGGGGGTCTTTTCGTAGGCAATCTTCATGACAACTCCTCTACTGGATGTTTCGTTGGACGAGTATCTAGTTCCCTCGGTTGGCCATTTCGTTACACCTACGGCGCCTCAGAAAGTGAGAGGGAATCGAAGCGTCCACCTGAGGTGATCGATGAGCACACGAAATGCACCCTAATCGTGGCTCCGAATTCTCTGCGGCGCAACCGCGGGCCGGCTGAGGCGTGCCCTACACTCAGTCGATGCTGACGAGGAATCAACCGGGTGGAGCATGACGTCGAAGTCCTTTCGCGTACCGGACAAAGTTCGCCTGGGTGATCGAGTTGCAGTGCTTTCGCCATCGTGGGCGGGGGCGGGCGTTTTTCCCGAGGTCCATGAACTCGGTCTTCGAGTCCTCTCGGACCAACTTGGCCTCACGCCTGTGGAATACCCGAGTACGCGCCGCGTGGGCGCCAGTGCGCAGGATCGGGCCCGTGACCTCAATGACGCCTTCGCCGATCCGTCCATCAAGGCGATCATGGCGGTGATTGGCGGTTCGGATCAAATCACTGTGTTACCTCATCTTGATGAAGTCACGATTCGAGCAAATCCCAAACCATTTTTCGGTTATTCGGACAACACCAATCTCTTGAACTACTTATGGCGATTGGGCATCGTCAGCTACCACGGTGGCTCGACACTGGTGCACATGGCCCGACCCGGCGGAGTCCACCCGGTGTTCTTCGAGTCGATGCGCAAGGCCTTATTCACCACCGAAGTCGGCGAGATCGCACCAATTGAGCGGTTCACCGATCTTCAGGCACGCTGGGAGGAGCCCTCGACATTGCTCGAGGCGCTCCCGACAACGAAAGAACCAGGGTGGCATTGGTACAACGCCACGCGTGTCTTCACGGGTCCCACGTGGGGAGGGAATCTGGAGATCGTGCACTGGAACCTGGCGGCGAACCGTTGGATCGAGCCGAACGCTACGTATCGAGATTGTATCTTGCTGATTGAAACCTCCGAGGAGATGCCCGCGGCAGATGAGGTATACCGCATGTTGCGAAACGCAGGTGAGCGAGGACTACTCGAGCAGTTCTCCGCAGTCGTAGCGGCAAAGGCCAAAGCGTGGCACACCCATGCTCCGCTCGATGAAGCGCAACGCGAAGAGTTTCGTAATGATCAGGAAGCAGCGATTCTTCGAGCGTTGCGTGAGTACAACCCCGAGGCCTTGCTGGTAGTCGGCCCCGACTTTGGCCACACGGACCCCCAGTACGTCATTCCCTATGGCGGCGTTATGACCATTGACGGCCTGGCGAAGAAAATACGCGTTCAGTATTAGCTGGCTGCTCGTTACGTCAACTTGAACAGTTGAGAGTTGCGTGGGGTACGTTGGAAGCCATGAATAAGGCCAACACAAAGGGTGACACGCCGTCACAAAAGATCGATGAGCGAATCAAAGAGATGAAAGACTGGCGCGGGGAGATGTTGTCAAAACTTCGGGCGCTCATCACGCAAGCAGACTCGAAGATCGTCGAGGAATGGAAATGGAACGTACCGGTGTGGTCTCGTGATGGGATCATTTGTACTGGTGAGACCTACAAGAATGCGGTGAAATTGACGTTCGCGAAGGGTGCCGCGTTTGAGCGATCCCAAGGGGACTCTTCAATTCCAGCCTTGAGGGTAATGTTCGCCGAGCAATTGACTTTCACGAAGGTGACACCGTGAATGAGCAATGATGTTGTTAAGAAGAAGAAAAG
>CAWICL010000069.1:0-34454 GCA_963834545.1 uncultured Acidimicrobiaceae bacterium
TGCAAATGACGGGCCAGCCTTATGTGTTCGTGAACGATGATCCCTTAAATGGTGAGGATCCATTGGGGCTTGATCCTAAGAGGGTGACTAGGAAAGTTGCCACCTGCCTCAGTTTTGCCTGTGGCGCGAGCATTCTTGGGCAAGTCGGAACAATTGCGAAGCCACCTCAAAATCCTGACGCGAGCCAGCAAGTTGGAAAAGTCGATCGTGGCATTCCTGAGGTTGAGGAAGGTTCTTAACTAAGTGGCCAGACATACAATCCAAGTCCGAGGAGTCCCGTCCCAAGTGTTCCGACTTCTCCAGGCCAGGGTAACGCTGGATTGCGCTTCCAGTTTCCATCAATAAATTTGCAGTCGTCAACCGTAAAGGCACTAATTAGTGGAACTGTAGTCGGCGGTAGTCTGGCACTCTTAATTGTTGCTTTGCTTCCTCTTGGTATATAGGGATTGGTCACAATGGTTCAAGTCTTGGAGCCCTGGCTTTTCGAATTGATTGATCAAGTCAAGGGCGCGCTGTATCTCGTCGAAAGTGATTTCGTGGAAGAGGGACTTAATGAGTTGGTGAATTGTGAGGCGTTGTTAACCGCTCGGTTGCCCGAAAACGAAATTCAATATCAAACGCTGGATCGTCATCTTTTGTATTGGATTGCACTGCAAAGGGCATCAATATTAAGCGAGCTTGCTAACTTTGATGAAGCACGAGGAATACTTGAATCAGTTCAATTCGCACTAATTGATTTTGGTTTGTTTGATTGGCGGAAACTTGGAGGATTGCTTTTGTCTTGAATTTGTCACTTCGTCACTGGAAATTGCGAACGTCTTCGCCGCCCAAGGGCAATTTATTGATGCAATTGGCTGCATTAAGGGACTCTGCGGGAAAACTGCCATATGTACACCGGCTAGAGGATCAGAATCCAAACCAGAATATTGAAGCTGCACTCAGGATGTGGGGGAACTCTTTAGGTTATGACAACGTTGATTCGAGGCTCGGAATTCAATTCGACGATCCGCCTGCACATGACGCCAGTGCGGTTAAGGAGCATCACTGGAATTTTCCGATTCCTTTACGTGGTACTGCGTATAACGAGTTTGAAAAAGAGTTCTTTAGGGAAGTCCAAGAGTTTCGCAAGATAAGTGAATCCGAAATGATGTCTCGTCTTCATTCCGCTAAGACTTTGTGTACTCTTGCGCGTAGTTGGACCAATGCATTGTCGTACTCTGGAGGTGGCTCAGCAGTACTTTACGAGGATTCTACTATCTAAAGCGAAGATTGAAATTGAGATGAATCTCGTTGACGAATTCAACACTTCGATGGAGGAGATTCACGAGTTACTTGGAAGCACTTTGGGACAGTTTTCCCGGAATCATATTTATCTCAAACTTGATTCTGCTGAGTCCTTGTGCGCTCTCGGTACGGCTATTCTTTACCACGACTTTGATAATGATGATGTCATGAGACATGGTTTTGTCTATGCGATGAACTGTATTGCCTCCGCGCAGTCTCTGCTTGAAGAGATTCGGACAATCTCGGTGGTGACTCAAGCGGTTGCACTACAAGAGTCACTCATCGCAAACATTGCTGCTATAAGTCAAGATATGATCGGTCAAAGTGAGAAGGCATCATGGTTCCGGTCTCGGAGAATCGTCATTATTCGTGAATTGCTGAGGCGGGAATCCCAGAAATGACCTTGCGAATCGATTAAAAGAAAACTACCGAGAGATGCGTTTGGCGGTTGATTCCGAGGTTGAAGAGGACATAACTAATTGGAATTGGAGAGTAGTTCCTCTTCAAATTCTATGAATAGTTGACATGATTGACGTGTTGCAAGGTTCATCCCCGTTTCGTTTTTCAGTCTCACTGTTCCGGCAAGTTTTAGTGCCCGAGGACGTGCGCGAGGCGCCACGTCGTCTGATAGGGCACTCCGAACCATTCTCACAATCGTTGAAAAATATGGGTTTGACAAAACAGTGGGAAAATTCTTCAAGTGACTTGGGACTGTTGCCAATTGAGGTACATCTTGACCTACACGAGGATTTGGCGATCGTGCGGCCTAAGTCGCGGCTACCTACCAAATCTGTTGAAAGAGACAGTTCAAACGATCCTCCGTTCGTCGAGATAAAGCCGACGATGCCCCGCGGTCAAGCACTAGTTGGCTTCGAAACTGCTCGTCACGTGTCTCGTCGCCATGTTGCGGCCAATTTTCGTTAACTTCGTTCACTACAATTTCACTGATGAAGACGCTCTTCTGCTCTGACAATCATACGAGCGGATGCGTCGATGCGATTGCTCGTCACCCCTGGTTGCGCGTCTCAGACGGAGTTCGAACCATGACGTTCGCGCCAACTGACCGAATCAATCGCTATTACGATCCTTCGACCGATCAGTTTCTCTCGGTGGACCCGGACGTGCAATCGACAGATCAACCGTATGTGTTCGTGAACGATGATCCGTTGAACGCGACGAATCCTTTAGGACTCTACAAGTACAAGGACACCGAACTGATTGGCTCCGTCTCACAGTTTGGTTCGGCAAGCAATGTCTTTACGTATTTCAAGGACAATTTGGCAACAATCTTTCCGTTCAAAGTGTCTGGACCGAAAGACATTAAGGATGGAACTTCACTACGGCTTGACGTTGACCCGTCGCTCATACGCGGCGTTGGGACTGTGAAGGTGGGAGATGTAACTTCGAAAAGTTTGACCTTCACTGTCACCTCGAACCACTACTTTGATCCGGCGGGTTCGACGATCACTTTCAGTACAAGCCAGAGCAATGGCAACGTTTATCTCAGCCAAACTGCGAATGCCCCGGGTGCTGGCACACTTTCAAACCTCATCGCTCCAACTCTTGCCGCTGAAACTTGGCAAAACCAGGCCTCCAACCTGACGTATTCGATGGCGGGAGTTGGCACGTGTCACGAAAACATTGGTTGGCAAATTGTAGATTTCTTCACTAATGAGAATGTGTGTTGAGGATTAGAGTGAAACCCGAAAACAATCGGCGTGAAAACTCTGCGTTCGACCTCAAATCATCTCTATACACGCTTTTCCTATTCCTGAGCGTCATCACCTTTGCCTTTTTCTCGTGGTCGGTCTTTGACTCGGTGGAGGCAAATTACGTCGGCGTTGGTACTCGCACCTTAATTTTCGTTCTATGTTTGGTACCTTATGCAGCGATGCTTGGGGGCTTAATTGCTCGAAGAGTGCGATGGACCAAACATCGGCGCCTTCCTCTCGGCGCCTCGTTTCCTGCGACTGTCCTCTTGTTCGGTGTTGTTGTGTTTCTAGTCGAATCTGCCTTTGTTGGGGGCATTCCGGTTTTCTGAGGCTCAATCAGGGAATCCAGAAATCGAAGCATTATCCGACGCTAGGTGAGTAATCACATTCGTTTCGGCAAAATCGGAACATAAAGGACTAAGAAACACTGAGATTTTTGGCAACTATTCGCATATGGACGTGCTCTGCGGATTAGAAATCGTAGATGCATTCGTCCTATTGGATTTCAATGATGTGACTGGCCAGCGGACACAATCTCGTTTCGAATAACGACGCCCTCACCAATTGGCTGAATTAATCGCTATTACGACCCGTCGACCGATTCGTTCCTCTCGGTGGACCCGGACGTTCAGTCGACGGACCAGCCGTATGTGTTCGTGAATGACGATCCACTCAATGCAGTAGATCCACTTGGCTTAAAGGGATCAATTGGAAGCATGTGTGACGGATCGGACACGTGTGTTGCAAAAGATATCGCGATAATCAAAAAGGCAGCGTCCACTCCAATAACGGTAAAGATGGCAATTGCCATCATGGTGAATGTCGGAGGCATCTTTGGCCCGGATGAGACAGGTCTTGGCGAAGTTGCCGATGCGGAAGTTGATTCCTGGGCCGTCGAAAGTGTTGATGAAGCCACGCAGACTGTCTATCGAGTTCACGGCGGCGACTCGTCCCCTATCGGAACAAGCTGGACGACACAAGATCCTGCAGAAATGGCAAATCCTCGGGACGAGTTGGGCTTGCCGAATGGAAATTCTGGAGAATTTGTTTCAAAGGCAAGAGTGTTGAACGAGGACGGTGTGGAAAGGACCATTGCCTCAGCTCTGGATGGGAATTCCGGCGGGGCCGTTGAGTGGAGATTTCCAAATCCGAGCATGCAACTGCGGGTTGAATCTACGATAGAAGTGCATCCACCTTATTGATTTAGGAGAATAATCGTGAAAGGCATCGATCGCGAAGCGATATATCGGGTGTTGCAGCGTTACGGAATTCAGAAAGCCTATCGAAACCTTCTGACAGATCCGACAGATTTTGCGATCTTTCTGGAATTGAGTGACTTCAGCAAGGTTGATGTCTCTGAATTGACAACCGAGTTGATGAAGGCTGTCCCACACACGAAAATTTGGGTAACGAAACGAAGCGACAAATTTGAGACCGTCGGTCTGTAAGCATCTCCAACCGCAAGAGTGCGTTCGACTTCAGCTCAAATCGGGTGTAGCCCGAGTTGTCCGAGATTGCGAAAATAGGACTTATCCAATGGACTCAACAGGCATCGCTCAAAAGCAAACGGGAAGATGGACTGTTTACCCGACTCAATGGTCCTGGTCACTGACGTCATATTCGTCTCGATCTATGACGTTTGCCTCTGCATGCTCAATCAATCGCTACTACGATCCCTCGACCGATTCGTTCCTCTCGGTGGATCCGAACGTGCAACAGACTGATCAGCCGTATGTTTATACGGGAGATGATCCATTGAACCGAACGGATCCACTGGGACTGGGACCCCAAGCGGACGCCGCTCTAATTAGTGCACTCAAAGAATTGTTAGTGAGGGAGACGGCATTGAAGAAAGATGCCACACAAGCGAACATTGCTGCGGTGAAGGCATTAGCGAGTCGCGTTTTGACGGATGAGTCCACGGTTAATCGAAGCAATGCGCAAGCTATGAATACAGCAACTGGATCCTTGACAACTCAAGTGCCATATCAAGTCTCGAGAGCACAATCGGAACAGAATGCCGCGAGTGTTTGCGAAACGCAAGCGAGCGACATCATAAAGGACGGATCCATTGTTGGTGGTGCGACTAGCTTGGGAGCCGGCGCAATTAGCGGGAGTAAGACATTTCTTAGTTGGCTTCTTGACGGTGCCGGTGAAGAAGTGGCGGGTGATACCGCCCCTGAGACAGAAGGATGGTCTGTTCTGTTTTATGGCGCTGCAATCTTGGTTGCCACGCAAGCAATTGGAGTCAGTTATGCCGCAAGTTGCTAACAATGTTCCGAACTCACAACTGCGGCGCGTTGAAAGAGTTGTAATGTGGATTCTACCCTTTGCCATGCTATTGGTAGGAATCTTCAATGTTCCGTTGGCATTGACGAGCAGTGTGGGAGATCCCTTTAGGGCTTGGGCTTATTTTGGAAGTTCTTTTGGATGCCTCTTGGCGGTGGCCATGTTGGTGGGCGACGAATTCATTCGTAAGTCGCCCAATTCGGAGTACGTACTCAAGGTTCTTGGACAGTGTGTCACTGGTGGATTGATTCTGATTTGTTGGCTGTTCTTACTAAACATTCGTGCGGGAATGCTCCTGCTCAATTCGAACAACTTGAAAAACTCTGTTGAATTTTCGCTTTTGACCCTGACGTCGATACTGGGTTTCGCTTGGTGGAATTTGATGTTACGAATTCGACAGGGTCAAAGAAGAGAAGTGGCGAGGAATCACTAGGTGACGAATCTTTGGCGATTGAGTTATAAGGGCGGTTTATCGGTCTCGTTAGGGCACACCCGACCTTTCAGCGGCACTTAGTTGGGATTCCCCAATGGAGAGACACTCCAATGTACTGAATTGCAGTGGCAGTTACTCGGCAAGTGATGCCCGTCCTTCCTGGTCAAAGCCATCGAGTTGTATTTGATCTACGACGTTTGCACCAAGAGGCTCAATTAATCGCTACTACGATCCCTCCACTGATTCGTTCACCGCGGACGACGCCGACTCGCAATGTTGTGGGCCTAACGAATGGAGCCCATCCAAAGCTCTCTTTTTAGTTCGCTAGGCGCTTATTGCGTCAATACGGTCCATGACTTCTGTGGTGAGGAGCGGCACGACGTCCAGCGCCGTCATGTTCTCACGAACCTGCTGCGCCGACGAGGCCCCGGTGATGACTGTGGAAACCTTTGGATTTTTTACGCACCAGGCGAGTGATAATTGCGCGAGTGAGACGTCAAGTTCATCGGCAATGAGTTTCAGATCAGCCACTTTCTTGTTCTTCTTTTCATTGGTCAACTCGTCACGCAACCATTCGTACCCAGGCAATGTCGCTCGCGAACCCTCAGGTATGCCGTTCATGTACTTGCCCGTCAAGAGGCCAGAGGCCAAGGGAGACCAGATCGTTGTCCCGAGTCCAATATCCTCGTATAGTCGCTTGAACTCCTTTTCGACCTTGTCGCGACAAAAGATGTTGTATTGAGGCTGTTCCATAAGCGGCTTGTGAAGATGGTGACGATCGGCGACGTCATAAGCGGCGCGGATCTCGTCGGCGCTCCATTCGGAGGTGCCCCAATAGAGAGCCTTACCTTTCGAGATCATGTCACTCATTGCCCATACGGTCTCTTCGATGGGTGTGCGCGGATCGGGACGATGGCAAAAGACGAGGTCAACAAAGTCGAGTCCGAATCGCTCGAGTGAACCATCGATCGCTTGAGAGAGATACTTGCGGTTGAGGGTGTATCGCATGTTGGGAACTTCGTGCAATCCCCAGTACAACTTGGTCGAGACCACGTATTCGTGGCGTTTCCAGCCGAGTTCGCGAAACGCGGCGCCCATCACCCGCTCGGATTCACCCGCGGAGTACGCCTCGGCGTTGTCAAAAAAGTTCACGCCGGCTTCTTTTGCGGCGCTCAGGCATTCTGCTGCCTGTTTGGCGGTTTCGAGTTGGTTGGCGTTGGCGAACGTTACCCAACTTCCAAAAGACAAAACACTCACGCGAAGTCCTGAGCGCCCGAGCCGTCGATATTCCATTTTGGCCATGTGTTCTCCTTTTCGAAGGTTTGCGAGCGGTTCTCTACGCCGCGGGATTTTCTGGCACGTCGGGCCATTGCTCGTATGAGGTTGGCCCCAACGTCTGACTTCTCTTTGACATCACTACGACGCCGGCGATAGCGGCGCCGATAACGAGCACGAGCGTCAATTTGAAGAGAATTTTGAGCGCCGTCACCACCATCAGGATAGTGGTCGCCATCATTGGACATTTCGAGAAAGAACGGTATGATGAAGTGATGATTAAGCACCAGAGCGAGCTACTTCTTCGATAGGGCGAGTTGGTACTCGTCCGTCGCCCCCGCTTATGGCGGGGGTTTTTTGTTTCTCGAATTGGCTAAACCGGAAAGGGAGTTCATGAGGCACAACCAGCAGCCAAGCCCCATGGCGTTTGATAAGTACCGAGCCACGGTGCCCGTTGAACTAACTGACCGAACATGGCCGAATAACCGCTTGACCAAGGCGCCACGCTGGTGCAGCGTGGATTTGCGTGATGGGAACCAGGCGCTCATTGACCCGATGGACCCGGAGCGAAAGAACGTCATGTTCGCCCAACTTGTCGCGATGGGCTTCAAGGAAATCGAAGTGGGGTTTCCTTCGGCGTCCCAGCCCGACTTCGATTTCGTTCGCCATATCATCGAAAACGACCTGATCCCCGAAGACGTCACGATTCAGGTCCTGACCCAGTGTCGAGAAGACCTGATCCGACGAACCTACGAATCCGTGCACGGTGCCAAGCGGGTGATTGTCCACTTCTATAACTCGACGTCGACGCTCCAGCGTCGAGTGGTCTTTGGCATGGATATGCCCGCCATCAAAGCGATCGCAACGAACGCCGCGCAGTTTTGCAAGAGTCTCGAAGCAACGTCACCTGGAACGGAGTTCTACTACGAGTATTCCCCCGAGAGTTTTACGGGCACCGAACTTGACTACGCGCTCGAAGTCTGCGAAGCGGTCATCGACGTCATCGACCCCTCACCGGAGCGGCCGTTGATACTCAATTTGCCCGCGACCGTCGAGATGTACACGCCGAATCTCTACGCCGACGCCATCGAGTGGTTCTCACGAACCGTGAAGCGTCGTGACAGCGTCGTGATATCGCTTCATCCCCACAACGACCGAGGTACTGGTGTCGCCGCCGCCGAGTTGGGGGTGCTCGCCGGGGCCGATCGAGTCGAAGGGACGCTCTTTGGCAACGGTGAACGCACGGGTAACGTCGACGTGGTGACTTTGGCGCTCAATTTGTTCAGTCAGGGTGTGGACCCCGAACTCGATATCCGCGACATCGACAAGGCTCGCCACGTGGCCGAATACGCGAATCGCCTGCCGGTGCATATGCGCCATCCTTACGTCGGCGAACTCGTCTATACCGCGTTCTCCGGGTCACACCAGGACGCAATTAAAAAGGGCATGACCGCGATCGGGGACTCCTATGAGGTGTGGGAGGTGCCGTATCTGCCCATCGACCCCAAGCACACCGGGCGCACCTATGAAGCAATCATCCGCGTTAATTCACAGTCCGGCAAGGGTGGCGTGGCCTATCTTCTAAGCGCCGAACACGGACTCGAACTCCCTCGAGCCATGCAGGTCGAGTTCTCCCGACACGTCCAAGAGCTCACCGAGGCGACGGGAACGGAGATATCGCCCGCCGAGATCTGGGACGTCTTTACGACGACGTACCAACCGGAAAATCCCAAGATTCAGCTGCTCTCGAGCGAAGTGGCGGCCGACCAGCACCACACGCGGATCTTTGCCCAATTGGTGGTCAATGGCCAGCACGTCACGGTGAAGGGCGAGGGCAACGGCCCCATTGACGCGTTGATGAATGGTCTTCGAAACGAGATGGACGTGAACTTCAAGGTCCGTGACTACTCCGAACACGCACTCACGGCGGGTTCCGAAGCCTCGGCGGTTGCCTACGTCGAGGCCGAAGGTGTCGACGGCGCGACGTGGTGGGGCGTTGGCATGAGTTCATCGATTCTTGACGCCTCGCTCGAAGCGGTGATTTCGGCGGCGAACCGACGACGGTAGGTCACGGGCGAGTAAAATAAATGGGTGACCTCCCATTCTCTGCTCATTAGCGCAGGATGGTTGGCCGTCATACTGGGTCTTGTTGGCACCATTGCTCAATATTCACGCGCTCGACGGCTCGGCGTGGAGGGTGTCTCGCTTGCTACGTGGGTCCTCTTCGCGCTCTTGGGATGCTTTTGGATCACCTATGGTGCGGTCTCTGCTCATTCGTGGGAAGTGGTCTTAGGGAGTCTCACGTGTTTACCCTTTCAAATCGCCCTGCTCGTTCGACTGCAACCGTGGCGCCGTGCGAGTGTGACGCTGCGTTCGTTCGCCTTCTTCGCTTTGTTTTGTGTGACGCCGACGTTACTTTGGGGATGGGCCGGAGGGGTCTACGGCACCGGTGTCGCCATGACGTTGACCCGAGGACCACAGTTGATCGAACTCGTTCGACAACAAGACGCCAGTGGCGTCTCGGTTGGTTCGTGGGTAATGGGCGTGAGCGGCTCGGCGCTTTGGGTTTCGTATTACGTGGGCGTCCATCTGTGGGCGCCGTTGGTATCGACGTTCTGCGCGGGCGTGGCGAGCGCCATCATTGCGTTGCTCGCGACGTGGCGGCACAATCAAGCTCGAAGTCGCGTGGTCGCCGAAGCCTTCGCGATCTAACGACGGCGTCGCTCGCGGCGCCAGCGCTTATCGTTGGCGTGCCAGGCAACCAGATCGTCAACACCTCGCTCGTAGATCGTGGTCAAATCGGGATTCGGGAGAAGGACCTTGACATCCAGAGCGAGATCATCCAGCTCGCGCAAAGTCCTTCGACCCATGGACACTGAGGCGGCGAGGGCCATCCCACGCAGTTGGGCGGTCATTGGTTCTTTCACCTGGTGAACCTCGCGATTCGTGGTGTCGGCATACATTTGACACCAGAGTTCAGACTGCGCGCCACCTCCAACGAGTCGCAGTGGTGAGAGTCGTTGGCCGGCGTACTTCTCAACGTAACGAAGTAGCCACGCACTATTCGCGACGACGCCTTCCATGACCGCTCGTATCATGTCGGCGCTCGTCGTTGTCACCGAGAGGTTTCGAAACCCAGCGCGAGCCCGCTTGTCGTCGACGGGAGAGCGCTCGCCCGCGAGCCAGGGGCTGAACCGCACGCCGTTCGCTCCCGGCGGAGACGTCGCCGCGAGGGCGGTCATCGAGGCGTAACTCATGGGCTCACCATTTGCCGCGAGTACGAGTTGGAGCCATTCGAGGGCCTTCGCACCGGTCTCTTGATTGTCAATCACGATGTAGGAGTCATTCGTGAGTCCTGGAACGGCGGCGATGGAATGAAAGATGTCGGTCTTCTTGGTCGTGACTGGAAAACTGATCCACGACGTCGTCGAGAGTGCCACGTGGGCGGCGAAGGGTTGTGTCGCGTGGGACCCGAAGGCGGCCGCGTGCAAATCCGGGAGTCCCGCAAGAACCACGACGTCTGAGGAGAGACCGAGTTCGGTTGCGACGTCGCGAGCGACGGGTCCAAGAATGCTGGCGGTCCCGACCAGTGGGGGCAAGTAACTCGACGTGAGACCCACGGCGCCCAAGAGGGACTCATCATATTGAAGAACGTCGAGGGAACGGTTATCGGTCATCCACATCGCGAGTCGAGAGGCGAGCGATCCAGAGGCGACACCAGAGAATCGCATCGTCAAATAATCCACGGGCTCGAGGAACCACGTCGTCTTCTCGCAGATCTCTCTGCGTTCGTTCATAAGGAAGAGAATTTGTCCGACGGGATCGGCACCCGAGGGCGAAGGTGCGCCGCCCGTTCGCCGTATGAATCGGCGAAGCTTTCGAGCGTTATATCCCTGCAGGCGACCACCTACGGCACGGCGACTGTACCGACCTCCTCTGGTGTCAAGCCACATCACGCATGGTCCCGTTGGCGTCCCCGTTGCGTCCACCGGTACCGTCGAGGCGTATTGACCCGTGACCGCGATTACTTTGATTTTTGTGGCGTCGACCTTGGGATCTTCGATGAGTCGCTTGGAAGCGGCGCGACACAATTCCCACCACTCAACGGCGTCTTGCTCGGCCGTCCCATCGGGGGCGAAATGCGTCGTGACGTGATGGATTTCGTGACAGATGAGCTCGCCGTCGAGTGTGACGACGCCAATCTTGGGGCCACCAGTTCCCAAGTCGACGCAAAGACAGAGTTCGTCCGAAGCCATCAGGCGGGAATGGAGGACTGCTGATCCATCATGAGGGCCATGAACATCTTGATGAACGAGTCCGATTCCTCCGTTGGTCCGCCGTCAACGCCACCGTAGATGGCAGCGGACTTTGGTTTCTCGTCGCGATGTTCGTGGGCGTATTGAACGGCACGTGCGAGGTCTTCGCTCCAGCGCTCGACGGTGCCTGGTTGTGTTTGTGGCCGAGTCACCGCCATGTGAATGGCGTTGGGGTATTGCTGGCCGTTCATGCGCCATCCCCTGGTGCGAAGAAAGTCGTTGACGTGATAGATGTCGAATTCATCTGACGTGAAGGAGAAGAGGAAACTGGGCGATCCCATAATGCGAAGTGCGTCGTGTCGCTGGACTTCTGCTCGCATAAGTTCGGCCGTCGAGAAGATGTCCTTGGCGTACTGGCGATATCCCGACCGTCCGAGGTGAACCATCGCCGCCCACGTGGCAGCGAGCAGTCCACCCGAGCGCGATCCGTCCATGCCCGGCGAGCAATACTTGCCGCCTGACCAGTCGGGCTGGTAAAAGTACTGGCTGTTGCGCAACGCCTGATCGGCAAAACTCAAGACGCTGGTTCCCTTGAGGGCGTAACCGTATTTGTGGGTGTCGGCCGAAATAGAAGTGACGCCGGCGACACTGAAGTCGAATGGTTCGATGTCGTACCCTAATTCACGCCCGAAGGGGAGAATGAATCCGCCGAGACATCCATCGACGTGAAGGCCCACCTCGTGTTCGAGGGCGAGTTGACCTAACTCGCCAATGGGATCAATCGTGCCGTAGCCGTAATTGCACGCCGATCCGACCAGTGCGACGGTGTTCTTGTCGATGTTCTTCTTGACCCATTCGAGGTCGACCTGAGTACTCAGTGGATCTATGGGCGCGATCCGAAGTTCAATGCCAAAGAGGTGACAGGCTTTGTCGAAGGCCGGGTGCGCCGTTTCGGGCTTGATCACGTTCGCGTGTCGAACCGACGCCGCCTTGAACTCGCGATAGGCGAGCATGGCGTGAGCAATCGAGCCACTCCCGCCGCTCGTCACGAGTCCCACCGGCGTCGTCTCGCTGAGCGATGACGCTCCGAGCATGTCGAGGGTCATGGCGATGATCTCGGCCTCGAATTTCGTCGAACTCGGGCACATGTCGCGCTGGAGTGAGTTGACGTAGGAGAAGTTGGCGAACGCTTGATTGAGAAAGTCGTAATGATCGTGGTCCCCGCAGTACATCGTGCCCGAACACTGTCCGCTTTCCCAAACCTTGTTTTCCTCGGTCGATATGTCGTGCAGCATCGCCAGAAGGATGGCTTTGTCGGTTCCCTCGTCAGGAAGGGTCCGGTGAACCGGGTACTTCTTGGCGTAAGGAAAATCGCTCATCGTTGCTCCTGTCACGTGGTCACCAAAGAGTAGAAGATAATGGAAACACCAGTAATCATCGGGTCGTTCGCGTTCGATTCAATGCCCGCTTGCTTCTGTGTCGTAGCCTTTAGGGTCTTAGAAGAGACAATCACGAACGATTGACTTGTTGGGACGCCAGTCCGAGTTGAACGATCGAGAAGATTGTCGCTCGGTCGGGCTTGACGCCTCCACTCAACAGGAGGATTCCATGTCAAGTACTACCGAGGCCACCGCCGTTCGAAACGCGAGCGCTAAAGACACGATGAAAGCCCTCGTCTTTAATGGTCCGGGGGAGAAGGCCTGGACGGACGTTCCGCGCCCAATACTCATCGATCAGACCGACGCCATCGTGCGCGTCGACATGACGACGATTTGTGGATCAGATCTGCACATTCTGAAGGGCGACGTGCCTGAAGTGACTAAGGGCCGCATTTTGGGCCATGAGGCGATCGGCACCATCGAGTCCATTGGCACCTCGGTGAACAACTTTCACGTTGGTGACCGAGTCATCGTCTCATGCGTCAGTGCCTGCACGACGTGTCGGTACTGCCGCGAAGGTCGTTACGGTCAGTGCCTGAGTGGAGGTGGGTGGATCCTCGGACATCTTATTGACGGAACGCAAGCTGAATACGTGCGGATACCCTACTGCGACACGTCGATGTATCTCATGCCCAAGGGTGCACGCGACGAAGAAATGTTGATGCTCAGTGACATCGTGCCTACGGCATATGAAGTCGGCGTTCTCAATGGTGGCGTCACTCCGGGTGATGCCGTGGCCGTCATTGGCGCCGGACCAGTTGGACTCGCGGCGATCAAGACGGCGCAACTCTTCAGTCCGCGCCTGTTGATTGCCATTGACCTCGACGCTCATCGACTGGAGCAGGCAAAGAGCTTCGGGGCTGACGTGACCTTCAACAACACCGATGTTGATCCTCTCGCAGAGATCAAGAAGCTCACCGACGGTTTGGGTGTCGATGTCGCCATTGAAGCGGTTGGACTCAACGCGACGTTTGAGCTCGCGACGACAATCATTCGCCCTGGAGGTCACGTGGCCAACATTGGGGTTCACGGCAAGCCGGCCTCGTTGCACCTCGAGACCCTCTGGAGTCGTGACGTCACCATTACGACGGGCCTCGTGGACACGTACACGATTCCGACACTGATGAGACTTCTCGCGTCAGAGAAACTGAACACCAACGAATTCGTGACGCACCACTTCACGATGGACAAAATCATCGATGCCTACGACACGTTTTCCGACGCATCAAAGTCCGGAGCTCTCAAAGTAGTTATCACGCCGTAGAGATGTAAATCGTATGTAGTACGGAGTCCAAAGGCTTCCGCGAAGTAACCCAGACCCTGTTGCACGTGGTCCGCATTAAAGACACCGGTTATTTCGAACACCGTCGTGACGAATACGTCACCACTTATTGAAAGTTGAGATTCGAATGCAAGACATACAAGTACTAATTGGAAACCCATCGAAAATCTCCAAACCCCACTGGATCAGCTGGCTTCAAAGTTCGAAGTCCGCGGCAATCGTGTGGACGGCCATGCGAGTCTGGCTTGGCGTCATGTGGCTGCAGGCAGGAATCGCCAAATTGTGGGGAGCGGAAAATTCAGCCTTCTTACACAATGGTGGAGCGGGCGTCGCGGGCTTTGCCTCGCACGCGGCACCGGCGTACAGCTGGTGGGGCAGTTTCCTACACAGTTTTGTTGTTCCGAACGCGGGCTGGATCGGCGTGCTCGTCGCGGTGGGTGAGTTCGCGATTGGAATCTGCCTGGCGCTCGGACTCTTGACGCCGTTCGCGTTGCTCGCGAGCTTGGCGTTGTTGTTCACGTATGTGATGTCGGGCACGGCGAGCGTGTGTGCGTTCTACGCGCTGTTCGCGGTGATCCTGCTCGTCATGTGGAGGACCGCCGGTTGGATCGGGGCCGACGGCGTCATCTCGGGTTATCGTCAACGTCACATCAGCGCCCTCGTGGATAGTGAACTCAAGAGCGCGACGCCGGTGGCGACGATCGCCGTGACGCTGACGACTGAGGGAGCGAAGGACACGGATAGCGCAGAAGTGAAGAAAGTCCCCATCACGACGAAATAACGATGTCGTCATCGTGGAAGTGACGCAACAAGCCCAACTCGTCGATCCTTCACGATTCACGAGTTGGGCTTGTTCGCTCAAACGCGTAACGGCGCAGCTCGCTTGGTACTGGATGAATCAAGAGTCATAATTCGTCCAGGACGCTACCATCGTGTCGTGAACGACTACGTCGCTGCGCCCAATCGATACGACTCCATGAAATATCGGCGAACCGGACGAAGCGGTCTACTCTTACCGGCGATTTCGCTCGGGCTTTGGCACAACTTCGGAGATGACCGTCCGCTCGATGTTCAACGAGCGCTACTTCGACGGGCGTTCGATCGCGGGGTAACGCATTTTGACCTCGCCAACAACTACGGTCCTCCTTACGGCAGTGCCGAAACGAATTTCGGAAGGCTCCTAAAAGAGGATTTCAGCGCACTCCGAGACGAACTGGTCATCTCGACCAAAGCGGGCTGGGACATGTGGCCGGGACCATACGGAGACCTCGGCTCACGAAAATATATCTTGTCCAGTCTCGACCAGAGCCTCAAACGAATGGGACTCGACTACGTGGACATCTTCTACCATCATCACTTTGACAAGGACACGCCACTCGAAGAGACCATGGGGGCTCTCGACAGTGCGGTGCGTCAGGGCAAGGCACTCTACGTGGGCATCTCGTCGTATTCGGATGCGCGAACGAAGGAAGCACTCGCGATTCTGCGCAACCTCGGAACGCCCTTGCTCATCCATCAGCCGTCGTATTCCCTACTTAATCGCTGGATTGAGGATCGATTATTAGATGTTCTCGACCGTGAAGGTATTGGATGTATCGCTTTTTCGCCACTCGCTCAGGGCCTGCTCACTGATCGGTACCTCCACGGGATTCCCGAAGGGTCACGTGGCGCCCTTGCAACGTCATTGAGCACCGAGATGCTGCGCGAGGAGAACTTGGTGAAGGTGCGTGGTCTCGCGGCGATTGCGAGCACCGCGCTCAGACGTTATCTCAGATGGCAATCGCGTGGGCGCTACGCGACTCGAGAGTCACGTCGGTCGTTCTCGGTGCGAGCAGCGTGAAGCAACTGGACGAGAATTTAGACGCACTTGCGAACTTAGAATTCTCGCAGGAGGAACTCGAATCGATCGATCGCTTTGCGGTGGAGAGCCACATCGATTTGTGGCGCAGCGTCGCCCAGGATTGACTACGTGGTGGGGACGACGACGAGTGGAACGGTCGTGTGTTCGGCGAGCTCGAGACTGGTGCTGCCCAAGAGACCCGCGTGCGCACTTTGCCCCCGTGTCCCCACGACCAGGAGATCGGCGTTCGTTGGGGCGAGTGCCATGCGCAGCATCACCGAGCACGCATCGCCATCGGCAATCTCCATGCGGGCGCGCTGGCTGTCCAATTCACTCTCGCTCACGAGCTGTTGCAACGACGACTGCAGTTGCGCGATCGTGCTGTGCGTATCGAGTCGAGCGAGCAAACCAACCGCGTGAACGACAACGACGTTGGCCCCGTACTGGTGCGCCGCATCGAGCGCCCAGCGAACGGCACTCGTCGAACCAGTAGAACCGTCGAACCCGACGGCAATCGTCTTAATCGATTGCATAATGACCTTTCTCAACCGTTCGCGTCGCGAGCAATTCGCAAGGCGGCGTCGCGGGTTTGCTTGGACTGATCTACGACCTCGGTGCCGGGGCCACCACTCGTGGGCGTTTCCGTACTCGTCGTCGTGCCCAAGAGTGCACCCAGTGAGGATGTCACTGACGAGCGCAAGGCACTGATGTCGTAACCACCTTCGAGAAACAGCGCGATTCGTCCCGGTCCTGGCGCAAAACTTGCGGCGAGCGTCGCGAGTTGAGCGAAGTCCCCGTTGGAGAGTGCGAGGTCGGCCATTGGATCGGCCCGGTGAGCGTCAAAACCAGCCGAGACGAGGACCCACGTCGGTTTGAACTCGTCGATTGCGGGTGCCGCGGTCTCGAGCAGGGCGCGTTGGAGGACGTCACCGGTCGCCCCCGCTGGTACGGGCAGATTGACCGTCGAACCAATCGCTTGAAGACCGCCAATCTCAAAGGATGCCCCACTGCCGGGATAGAGGGGCCATTGATGGGTGGAGACGTACATGACGTTGGGGTCGTCCCAAAAAATCGCTTGGGTTCCGTTGCCGTGATGGACGTCCCAGTCGATGATCAAGACTCGTTCACCCAGGCTCG
This sequence comes from uncultured Acidimicrobiaceae bacterium, assembly GCA_963834545.1. Taxonomy (GTDB): domain Bacteria; phylum Actinomycetota; class Acidimicrobiia; order Acidimicrobiales; family RAAP-2; genus RAAP-2. The sequence goes on from CAWICL010000069.1 coordinate 16,948, forward strand.
TCAATTCCGCCGCACTGACGGCAATATTGTTCAACAAACAAAAACCCATCGCTCGATCACGCAAGGCGTGATGGCCCGGGGGTCGCACCGCGACGAAACCAACGCCTTCGTTGCGAATGCGTAGTTCTTTCACGACGGCGAGTCCCGCGCCCGCGGCGTGTTGGGCGAGGGACCACGAGTCGTAGGTCGCGTACGTGTCCTCATCGAGGTCGCCACCACCTTCGTAGCAGTACGCGCCGAGTTGGTCGAGATACGAAGCATCATGAACCCGGGCGAGCTCGGCTCTCGTCGCGGCGTAGGGAGCAACCGCGAGGAGATCGCCATCGAGATGGAGATCCTCAATTCCGGCCATCACTGCTTGCAGTCGCTCGGGTCGCTCGGGGTGACCGGCGTCTTCGTGACCGGAGTCATCGGTCATGCCATTGATAATGAGGGTCATGTTGGACTTTCTTCCTCATCTTCTGGCTCGAACAACGTCGTTCGACGAAGGAAGTGGGCGTGGCTCTGTTCTGTTGACTGTATTGGAAATCTCAAACTAACGATCTCGTCTTCGATGTTCGAAGTGATGGGGTAGCCAGAATCACGAAAGACTCCCAGCATTCCACGGTTATCTGCTTGGGTCTCGGCGACGAAGTGCGTAATGCCATTCGGACGTGCCGCACGCGCGAGATGCCATAAGAGAAGGATGCCAATGCCGTGGTGTTGATAGTGGTCGGCCACGAGAAACGCGACTTCGGCCTCAGTCGTGCCGGGCAGTCGGTCGTAGCGTCCAACCGCAACGAGACCGTCATCGTCTTCGACAATGTACGCGAAGCGATCGACGTAATCGACCGTGGTGAGGTGCGCGACCTCCTTCTCGGACAATTCGGGGTGCACCGCGAAATAGCGCCGATAGATCGATCCCGACGAGAGCTGGAGGTGGAAGTTGACGAGCGATGCAGCGTCGGAAGATCGAATCGGTCGCATGTGCAATTTGACGCCGGTAACGGTGACGATGTCGCATTCGAGTTCGCTCGGGTACGGTCGCGGGGTCGCGCGCTCGTGGTCTTGGTCTGGTGCCATACCCGACCCCCTTGCCTCTCGAACACCGTTGTGGCGCTGCGCCCGTACTTGATTATGGGGTCCAAATCCGAGCGGAAGGCTAGTGACCTTGGTCCCAGGCCAGACTTTGTGCACCTTTTCGCGATTCAGTTGAAGACGGCGTGTCCCTGAGCGTCAAAGACACCTCGGAGCGTTGGCGCCTTGCTCGTTTTTTCGTAGGTCGTGATGGAACTCTCACGTCGCATCGTGAGCCCAATATCGTCCCAGCCGTTCAAGAGGCGTTCTCTCGTCATGGGGTCGAGTTCGAATCCTCGTTGCCAACCAACTTGAGGAACTTCGACCTTCAGGTGGTCCACGTCAATCACCACGAGTCGCGTCGGGTCGGACTGGACGATGGCGTTCAGTTCCTCGACGTCACTCGATGATAATTGGACGATGACGAGGCCCTGCTTCGAAGAGTTGTTTCGAAAGATATCTCCAAAAGACGGTGCGATGATGGCCTCAAAGCCGTAATCCATGAGCGCCCACACCGCGTGTTCTCTTGACGAGCCCGTGCCAAATCGTGGTCCGGCGAGCAATATCGACGCTCCGACGTAGCGCTGGTCGTTCAAGACGAACCCGGGGTCGTCGCGCCATTCGCTGAAGAGTCCACGACCGAAGCCCGATCGTTCAACTCGCTTAAGCCAATCAGAAGGGATTATTTGGTCAGTGTCGACGTCAGAGCGTTCCAGAGGAACAGCTCGACCCTCGAGTACTTGGACGGGTTTCATCACCGCACCTCGTCTGGTGAGGCGAAGCGCCCGACAATGGCGCTCGCCGCCGCGACCACGGGTGAAACCAGGTGCGTTCGTCCGCCTCTTCCTTGACGACCCTCAAAGTTTCGATTTGACGTCGAGGCGCAACGCTGGCCCGACTGCAACTGGTCAGGGTTCATGCCTAGGCACATGGAGCAACCTGGTTCGCGCCACTCAAAACCGGCGTCAAGGAAGATCGGTCCAGCCTCATCTTCGGCCTGCACCTTGACCCGATGCGAGCCCGGAACGACGAGGGCGCGAACACTCGTCGCGACGTGCTGACCCTTGGCCACCTCGGCCGCAGCTCGAAGATCCTCGATGCGTGAATTCGTACATGAACCGATGAACACGACATCAAGCGGGATGGAACGAACGAGAGTTCCCGGCGTGAGGTCCATATAGGTCAGCGAGCGCTGTGTGGCGTCGCGCGCATCGGGGTCGTCGAAGTCGTGGGGTGAAGGAACGTTTCCATCCAGGGTGACGACTTGTGCGGGATTCGTGCCCCAGGTGACGTAAGGGCTTAATTCGCTCGCGTCAATGAAGATCTCCGTATCGAAGGTGGCGTCATCATCGCTGACGAAGTCGCGCCAACGACGTTGCGCTTCGTCAAAGGCATCACCGCGTGGCACACCCGGGCGGCACCGCAAGTACTCGATCGTCTTATCGTCGACGGCGATAAGACCCGCTCGCGCCCCCGCTTCGATGCTCATGTTGCACACCGTCATGCGACCCTCGAGTGAGAGGTCTTGAATTGCTTCGCCGCGGTACTCAATCACGTAGCCCGCACCACCACCTGTTCCGAGCCGGCCAACGATGGCGAGCACGATGTCTTTTGCGCTCACGCCCCGCCGTGCCTTGCCATGGACATTCACCGACATGGTCTTGGATTTTTGTTGGGGGATCGTTTGGGTGGCGAGCACATGTTCGACTTCACTCGTGCCAATCCCGAATGCCAGAGCCCGGAAAGGGCCCGTGGGTAGACGTGTGCGAGTCGCCGCACACAATGGTGATTCCGGGCTGAGTGACGCCAAGTTCAGGTCCAATGATGTGTACGATGCCCTGATTCTCGTGTCCGCGAGGAAAGACGGTGATACCAAATTCCTTGCAGTTCTCCTCGAGCGCCTGGAGTTGTCGGCGCGATATCGGGTCATTAACGGGTGTCGAAATGGGGTCAGTCGGAACATTGTGATCCGCCGTGGCGAGCGTTCGATCTGGTCGGCGCACGCTCTTGCGTCCGTTGAGGCGCAGACCGTCAAAGGCTTGGGGGCTCGTCACTTCATGAACAAGATGCAAGTCAACATAGAGCAGGGTTTGTTCACCATCGGGCGACGAAATAACGTGTTCGTCCCAAATCCTCTCGTAAAGCGTGCGGCCCGACACCGTTAGCGCAACCCCAAAATTCGAACCCGGAGTGTTCCAGAAGGAGCTTCGTATTGAACGGTCTCGCCAATTTTCTTGTCCAGCAACGCCGCACCGAGGGGAGACGTTGGTGACGCGACCAAGACCCCTTCGGGCTTCTCTTCGATCGATCCAATGAAGAACTCCTGGAAATCGTCATCGGAGTCGCCCTCGTAGACCACCTGGACAATCGAAGCATGCTGCACTATTCCGGCGTGCTCGTCGCGTGCGACGATCTCGTGATGACGCAACACATTGTCAATCTGGCGGATTCGAGACTCCATCTTTCCTTGATCATCCTTGGCGGCGTGGTAGTCCCCATTCTCACTGAGGTCTCCGAGGAGGCGCGCCGACTCGATGACCCGAGCAATTTCGGTTCGACCAACGGTGGTGAGGTGTTCGTATTCAGCGCGTAGTTTGTCCAGCGTTTCTTGGGTGATTCGATGGATTTCGCCCGCCATTGCATAACCTCAACTATTGGAGAAGTCCCAATTCTACCGACGGCGGTCCAAACTTTTCGCGGTCAGTTTGGCATTTGTATGGGTTAGCGGCCAAAATGGTTGCAAACGAGGAGACGACGAGCAATGAACCAACGCAGTTATCGCGTGGCCGTGCTCGGAGGCGACGGGATTGGACCCGAAGTCATCGCCGCGGCGCTCGAGGTCGTTCAAGCGGCGGGCGTGAGCGTCACCACGACCCCCTATGACTTGGGTGCCGCGCGCTATTTGCGCGACGGTTTCGTCATGGACGATGAGACGCTCGAACAACTCCGTGGCTTTGACGCGATACTTCTTGGCGCCATTGGACCCGCGATTGGTGACACGCGCATTCCGGGCGGCGTTTTGGAGCGAGGTTTGCTCCTTCGACTCCGCTTCGGCCTTGACCTCTATATCAATTATCGGCCATTTCGTGGCGTTCCAGGATCGCTCGGCGAAGGGTGTGAATTCGCCATTGTGCGAGAGAACACCGAAGGACCGTACGCGGGCGAAGGCGGCGTTCTTCGCTTCGGAACGCCCCACGAGGTCGCAACGCAAGGTTCGGTCAATACGCGATTTGGCGTGGAGCGCTGCGTTCGATACGCCTTCGAGCGCGCCTCACAACTAGCGCGACCCAAACTCACCCTCGTGCACAAGACCAACGTCTTGACCTACGCGGGGGAGTTGTGGAGCCGTGTGGTACGTGAAATCGGTGTGCTGTATCCCAAGGTGGAAGTTGATTACAACCACGTTGACGCCGCGTGCATCTACCTCGTCGAAGATCCCCAACGCTACGGCGTCATCGTCACGGACAACTTGTTCGGCGACATCCTCTCGGACTTGGCGGGCGCCGTCACTGGTGGAATTGGCTACGCGGCGAGTGCAAATTTGAACCCGGAACGCTCGTCGGCGTCGCTCTTCGAGCCGGTCCACGGCGCAGCGCACGATATTGCTGGGCGGGGTCTCGCAAATCCCTTGGCGGCAGTTTCTTCCGCGGTATTGATGCTTGAGCACTTGGGCGAGAGCGAAGCGGCGTCGCGCATTGCTCGAAGCGTGCAAGAATTCCAAGGAGACGTTGCCACGTTGGGAACAGCAGGTGTCACTAAGCAGCTAATGGAGAGTTTGTAAATGCCGATAACGCCCACGAAGAAAATTTGGATGGACGGAAGGTTTGTTGATTGGGACAACGCCACGACGCACGTATTGACCCACACGCTGCATTACGGAACGGGTGCCTTCGAGGGAATCCGCGCGTACAAGACCGATCAAGGACTCGCGGTCTTTCGACTCGTCGAACACACGCAACGACTCTTGAATAGTTGCAAGATCCTGATGATTGATCTGCCCTACGGTCTCGAAGAGCTCGTCGAGGCGACCAAGGAGACGGTTCGGATCAATGACGTGGCGAACGGTTGCTACATTCGACCGCTGGTCTTTCTCGGTTACGGCGAGATGGGGGTGAATCCGCTCCCGTCGCCGGTGAACGTGGCGATTGCCGTGTGGCCGTGGGGGTCGTATTTGGGCGAACACGGCGTGGAGAACGGCGTGAAGATGAAGATCTCGTCCTGGGTTCGACACGCGCCCAACGCGATGCCCACTGCATCAAAGACCGTAGGGGGCTACGTCAATTCTGGGCTCGCCAAGGTCGAAGCAATCAAGGGTGGCTACGACGAGGCGATCATGCTCGGGCCCGACGGAAGGATTTCTGAGTGCACGGGCGAAAACCTCTTCATCGTGCGAGACGGTCTCTTGATAAGTCCGCCTCCTTCCGAAGCGGGCGCCTTGCGCGGGATTACGTTGTCGAGCATCGAGAAGATCGCGAACGATCTTGGTTTCGAGGTGCGCTACGAGGCCATGCGTCGCGATGACCTCTATTTGGCTGACGAAGCTTTCCTCACCGGTACCGCCGCAGAAGTTGTGCCGATTGCCTCGGTGGATGACCGCGTCGTGGGCGAAGGCAAGCCAGGCCCAATCACCAAGAAGATTCAAGACGTCTACCACCAGGCAGTGCGCGGCGAACTTGCACAGTACGAGAACTGGCTCACGCGAGTCTGAACGAATTTCGAAGGTAGTCTCGAAGCGTGACCCAACCAACGTTTGCCCCGGTTCCCCAGTCGGGTGAAGTTCGTCCCAGCATGTCGACGCCAGCAGCGGAACTTGCCAGAAAACCGAAAGCGGGTCTCTTGCGTTCACCAACATCGACGGGCCCGGGATACGGTACGCCCGCACCGGGCGAAGGCTACGCCCTTACGATGGCGCACCACGCTCTTGGGAAATGGGAGTTTGAGCGCGAACACGACCGCCACGACGTGGAACTCGGCATTGGACTCGTCGCGGCGAAGAGAGCGAGTTTGGTCGGTCGCGGTCCTGTTCCCAGTGATATCACGGTCGCACTCGAAATCTTCGCACTGGCTGGTCCGACGCTTCGTCACGAGCAATGCTTACGTTTTGCGGGTCTCGCCCACAGTTACGTCGCACAACGACGATTCGTCGATGGCGTCGCCGCGGATCAGTTGTTGCCCGGCGAATCTTCTGCGTAGTCCTCGAGGAAAGCAGCGCTATGAGTTTCGACCTGACCCCAGAACAGCGTGCGTTTCGTGACGTCATGCGCGGTTTCGTCGACGAGCGTATAGCCCCCAATGCTTCGCGCTACGACCGTGAACAGACCTTCCCGCAAGATAGTTTCGAGGCCTGCGTGCAGATGGAGCTCCCGTCTCTGGGCGTGCCCGAAGCGTACGGCGGTGCCGGTGCCGACATGGTTACCCAGGCGATCATGGCCGAAGAGCTCGCTCGAGGTTGCGCGTCGACCTCGGTGACGATGTTGATCTCCAAGCTCGGCATGTTGCCAATGATCAATTTCGCCTCCGAGGACATCAAACGCGCGTATCTGCCTCGGGTGGCGACCGGAGAGATCCAGGCGAGTTACTGTCTCTCCGAGGCCGACGCTGGTTCCGACGTCGCTGCGATGCGGTGTCGCGCCGACCGCGACGGCGATCACTACGTGCTCAACGGTTCAAAATACTGGATCACGAACGCGGGCGTCTCGGACACCTATACGGTCTTTGCGAGCACCAACCTCGATGCCCGCAGCCATGGCATTTCGTGTTTCCTCGTCGAGAAAGCGTGGGGAGTCCAATTTCCCAAGCACGAGGACAAGCTCGGACTGCGGGCTTCGCCCACTGGTGAGGTGGTGTTCGACAACGTCCGGGTCCCACTCAGTCACCGTATTGGTGAAGAGGGTGATGGTTTTCGCATTGCCATGCACACCCTTGATCGTTCGCGCCCCACCATCGGAGCCCAGGCCGTTGGCATCGCGCAGGCCTCGATTGATTACGCGGGCACGTACATGAAAGGTCGCAAAGCATTCGGTGCACCGATTGCCGATCTACAAGGTCTACGGTTCATGCTCGCTGACATGGCAATACGCACCGAGGCGGCGCGCGCTCTCGTCTATCGTGCCTGCGCCACCATCGATGCGGGTGATCCTGATAATCAATTGGGCTACCTCGGCGCTGCGGCCAAGTCCTTTGCCTCTGATACCGCCATGAGTGTCTCGGTGGACGCGGTGCAGTTACTCGGCGGTTACGGCTTCACCAAGGACTTTCCCGTGGAGCGCTTTATGCGCGACGCGAAAATCACCCAGATCTACGAGGGAACAAACCAAGTTCAACGCGTGGTGATTTCCAAGCACCTCTTGAAATAGGAATCATGTCAAACGAAAACGCGAGCACCAACGAGATTCTTCGACGCGGATTGTTGGCCATCAGTGCAGATTTCGTCCTCGAGACCATTGATGGACTGAATTTGAAGGGTAACGCGAAGATCAGTGCGGTCGTTGGCATGCCGCTTCGTTCACTCCAACAAAAGCGTGACGTCACAAATTTTGCCGTGAGTGCACCAATCGTCGCCGTTCGAGCGATTCTCGAATTGATCGCCCTCGAGCCTTTGGAAAAAGTCATTGAGGCGCTCGGTGAGCACGCCGACTCACCGTCCTATGAGCAATTGAGTGCGGGGGTCGATAGCGTCATGCAAAGCGGTGTGTCGACGGATCAGGTCATCGCGGTGATGGCCTTTGCAATCGGGGAAAAATTCCCGGCGGCGGTACATTGTCGACGATTGTTGGACGAGCGTCCCTCATTCCATCTCCCCGAACTCCCCGAGCACTATGTCGCCCCTTCGCTGGTCGTTCCCAAGGAGATCGACAACGAGATTAGGGAGAAGCGACGTCGTCGTCGCGAAGAAGAGAAGAGCAAACGCAGTAGTGAGTCGAGTCGGACGACGCGCGCACCAAAACCTCGGCGCATCGCCAAGGTGGTGGTAGATGAAACGGTGGTCGATCCAGCGAAGCTCGATGACGTCACGCTGGTTCTTCGACGTCGAATGTTCTTCACACCCGCCGAGTTGAACGTCTTTGATCCGGAACATCCTTTGGTCGGCTGGGTCGTTCTGGCTGACGTTCCCTTTGACGCCACGGATCCCGCTATTCCCGAGCAACGCTCGAAGCATCGCCCGGCGCTCGTCGTCGCGGCATCGGAGGGTGCGCTCCTGGTACTCGGCATCTATTCGAATCAAGCCTCAAGCCGGAACCTCTTTCAGCCTTGGCGAAAGATGGGTCTCGCGCACGTTTCGTACATTGCGACGGAGCGAACCGTCGTCGCGCTCGCTCCCAAGGATGCGGAAAAGATTGGTCAACTGAGTGACGACGAATGGAATTCGTTGTTCTAGCGTCGCGACATCGACGCCCGTTGATGACAATTCAAGCAGCAACGTCGCGCGGGACGTCTCTTGCTTGGTGAGAATGTTTTGCAAAGAATGGTCGAATCACGATGACGAGACCAGCCGCGGCGAGGAGGAGTCCCGCCACTTGGACCCCAATCGAGCCGCTGTGGGATTGTTCACCGAGCAGCCAGTGCTCGTCGTAGGCTCGAACGACGCCCCACACCAACATGGCGACGCCACTCAAGACACCCCGCGCTCGCGTGGTCCATTTGCGTTCGATGAGGATGAGCAATGCCCACAACGAGGCATCCTCGAGACCTTGAATGAGGGGCACCGGGACACGTCGCCCCACCTGGCCGGCGTAGTGCATCCCGAACCACTGGTGCGTAAGATGTCCTCCGCCATTGACCATGAACTGGGGGCCGAGCACGCGTCCAAGAGCCCAACCAGCGACGAGTGCGGGTACCAGGGCGTCACAAAAGAGACCGAGAGAACTCTTTGGCCACCAACGCCGTTGCAAGATCAGGGCAACGGGTAGTGCTAGAGCGATGCCCCCGAAGCTCGCGAGCCCGCCTTGCCAGATCGCGATCCATCGTCCGACGTGTCCTGCGTAATACGACCAGTTCGTGGCAATGTTGGCAATCCGGGCCCCGAAGAGGCCGCTAATGACGAGCGCGACCGCGAAGCGCGTGAATGGCGTGACGTCAAAACCTGCGCGCGCGAGTCGACGCCGGGCGTAAAGAAAGGTGACGTACGCAGCGATGGCGAGTCCGAAACCGTAGAGATGAAAGACCAGTGGTCCTAGATGAATCGAAGTGGGTACGCCCGACACCCTTAGGCCCGAGGGCGACCAAGACCAACGAAACCGTAGCCAAGGCGAATGGGCGTGATGTGCACGCGCGTACCGGTTTCTTCCGCCTCGATCATTTCACCGTGGCCGACGTACATCGCCACGTGCTCATCCCCGTCGTAGCCGTAGAACAAGAGATCACCTGGTTCAATGTCATAGAGGGGAACTCGCTCGGTGTCTTCATATTGTGCGCCCGAATAATGGGGGAAATCAATGCCCGCCGCTTCGTAGGCCAACATGATCAGTCCCGAACAGTCCACGCATCGTCGCGATGCGCCTCCCCAGCAATACCACGTACCAAGGTAGGACAACGCTGCACGAATGGCGAGATTGGCCCGTGAGTCTGGTGGCGGAGCGGGGAAGCCGTGAATCGGTTTCGCATCCTTCAAAGCGCCGTCAGACTTGGCCGCCGCCGCGGCGGCGGCGTCAGCGACGTAGATGGCGATTTGACCTTTGACTTGATTCAACGTTGATTGCAGCGCGGCCTGAAGGACTTTGGCTTTGTGAAATGCGGCGGCGGCGACCTTGGTCGCGGCACGTGCTTGCGCGTCTTCGGCGTTGAGGATGCTTCGTTCTTGGGTGAGTTCGATGCGGTAATTCTTCAATGACGCAATCGTTGAACTGACGTTACCTTCGGCGATCTGGTTATAGACGTTGGTGGCACCGATCTTTGATGCGTTCGAAGAGAAAAGGGGATTGTTGCTCGCGGCCGAACCGTTCGTCACGTAGGCAAAGATGGCGTCCTGGCGCAGTTCGGTGGTTCCGTTGCTCACCTTGTTCTTGATCGCTGCGACGGTTTGCTTGGTGTGGGTGATTTGATTGTTGAAGTTGTTGAGCTTGATTTGTGCTTCGTCATATTTCTGACCAAGTAATTCGACTTGTCCGTTGATTGACTGAATCTGGTCGTAGAGTTGATTCGCCTTGGCACGGTCGCTCGTGATCGAGGAGGCTCCCGCGGGACGTGGCAAAACAGCCACAGTGCTCGAACACACTGCGACGACAGCCAGAACAGACGTAATCCAACGGAACCGCGGGACTCCCTTTGTTGGCCGTAGCGTCGAAGGGCGCTCGAAGCGCTCGACGTCAGTCACGTAGTGAAGGTTACCGTCTCACGTCGAGCGTCGGGGTCAGCTGCATCATAAGAACTTCCGTAGTACCTGATCAAACCCGATTAGACGAGGAAGATTCCATCGGAAGCCCGACTTCAATATCGATCGCTGTTTCTGTCGGAATAGGCTCCAAACCATGTCAGAACGATCTCGATCCCTCCCACGCCGCTCCTGTTTGTCAACACCCGGTTCTTCTGACCGTTTTCTCGCGAAAGCGCCTACGAGTACCGCCGACATGAGCTTCTTGGACCTCGAGGATTCCGTGGCGCCGAATGAAAAAGTCGCCGCACGCGAAAAAGTTGTCAACGCCATTCGATCGCACGAGTGGGGTGAGCGAGTGCTCTGTGTACGCGTGAACGCGTGGGACACGCCATGGACCTATGGAGACGTCATCGACGTTGTTGGCAACGCGGGACCACGGCTTGACGAGATCATGATGCCCAAAGTCCAACGCGCCTCAGACGTGATTGCCATGGATCTCCTCCTTAGCCAAGTGGAGAAGAACGCGGGACTACCGGCCGGACATATAGGTATCGAGGCCCAAATCGAGACCGCGCAAGGTCTGATCAATGTGGAGGAGATTTGTGCCGCGTCCGAGCGACTCGAGACGATTGTCTTTGGTCCAGCCGACTTTGCGGCGTCCATTGGGATGCCGGTGACGACGATTGACGAAACGATTCATCACGCGCCGTCCAACCCATTTAGCTACGTTTTCGCCAAGATCTTGATGGCGGGACGTGCCAATGGACTTCACGTTATCGATGGCCCCTTCTTAAAAGTGCGAGATCTGGAAGCATTGCGCTTCGCCGCCACGATTTCGTATTCATACGGATTCGATGGCAAATGGGCGCTGACCCCCGACCAGGCCCTCGTTCTCAACGAGGTCTATTCGCCAAATCAGGAACTCTTCGACAAGTCGTATGACATTCTGGATGCGTACGATGTGGCCACCGAGCAACAGCACACCGGAGCATTGATGTTTGGTGACGAGATGATTGACGAGGCGTCAGCAAAGATTGCCAATTCTTTTGTGGCGCGAGGTCTGCGATCAGGCATGGTGCGAACCAAGAATTAGATTGAAAAGTTGTCTTATTAGGAATTACTCCTAGTAGGGTGACGATCATGACAACATTGGCAGCTCCAAAAATCGGTCGCAGGCAACGAATCCGCGAGTCGCTGACCAAGAAGGAGTGGCGCCGCGCGCAGTGGATGATTCTTACGATCTCGTTGCTGCACGTCGTTGGTTTCGGGATATTCATAGGTTTTGTCTTGCCAGGGCACTACAAGGGTTTAGGCATTGGGATTGCTGGTTTGGCGTATTCGCTCGGACTTCGCCACGCCTTTGACGCTGATCACATCTCGGCGATTGATAACACGACGCGCAAGTTGATGAATGACCGAATTGATGAGCCCGAGCCTCGACGACCGCTCAGTATCGGTTATTACTTCTCTCTGGGTCACTCAACGATTGTCGTGTTGATTGGTGCGGGACTGGTCATCGCGGAACGAACGGTCTTTGCCGCAGTGTCCAATAACGGCTCAGGGCTCGAGCAATTCGGTGGCATCTTCGGGACACTCGTCTCGGCTGCGTTCTTGTTTTTGATCGCGGCATTAAACATTGTGATCTTGGCGGGGATTGTGCGCGTCTTTCGATCAATGCGAGATGGTCTTTACAACGAGGCGGAATTAGAGCGGCAGCTCAATAACCGCGGGATGTTCTTTCGAATCTTTGGTAAGTGGATGAAGTCGATTACCAAGGAATGGCAGATGTATCCCGTCGGCGTCGTCTTTGGACTTGGCTTTGACACCGCGACCGAGGTGGCGCTTCTGGCTACGACGGCGTTGCTCGCATCGAAGGCTCTCCCGTGGTATTCCATCATGTGCCTACCAATTCTTTTCACGGCGGGCATGTCCTTGATGGACACGATCGACGGACTGTTCATGAACGTGGCCTACTCCTACGCACTGTTCAACCCCGTACGCCGCATTTACTACAACCTCATGATCACCGGGCTCTCAATCTTCATTTGCATCTTTATTGGTGGCATCGAAGTGCTGGGATTGGTTCCCATGGAGCTTCATTGGCGAGGCGCATTCTGGAAGTTCTCGGAGGGCTTTAACATCAACACCGCGGGATACGTGATCGTCGGTATGTTCATAGCCGTGTGGGCTGGTTCGGTGGTGTGGTGGCGCGTGGGTCACATTGAACAAAAGTGGGGTGCGCGACTTATGGCGAGCAACGCCATCGAAATCGAGCGCGACGAACGAGCCTTTGGTTTGCCGAACCCCCTGATGGAGGCATCGCTACTTGATGCTGTCGAGCAACCGACGCGCGACAACCTTGAGACATAACGTTTCGTCGGCGCCTTCAAAGATCGATAGCACGCGCGCATCGACGAAGTATCGGCTCACGGGAAACTCTTCGGCGTAGCCCATACCTCCGTGAATCTGCATGGCTTCACGGGTCACCCATTCCGCAGCGCGACACACGTAGGCCTTGGCCATCGATGCCTCCATTGTTCCTTCTCCGCGACCCATCAAACGAGCAACTTGAAGTGAGAACTGTCGCGAGCATTGGATAATGGCCGCCATCGTCGCAAGCTTGACTCTCGTCAACTCATAGTTGATTATGGGTTCACCAAAGACGACGCGATTTCGCGCGTAGTCCAATGCGGCTTCGTAAGCAGCTTGCATGACACCAACGGCTCTCGCCGCAGTTTGAATGCGGCCATTTTCAAAACCAGCCATCTGCAAGTAGAAACCCTTTCCGAGCCCCGCGTCACCGCCAATCAGATTCTCGTCTGGTACGAACCAGTTCGAAAAGCTCAGCTCGTAGGAGTGCATACCGCGATAACCAATCGTGTCGATGGGTCGACCTTCAAGACGACCATCTTCATCGTGTCGACCCTCGTCGAGAGCGTCTTGACTGAAGAGAAAGCCGTGACTCTCGCCGATTGGTTTCTCAACGAGAAATAGAGAAAGGCCCCGATGCGTCTTGGTTCGATCAGGATCGGTTCGAGCGAGTAGCGCCAAGACGTTCGCTCGAGCGGCGAACGTGCACCAGGTCTTGGTGCCGTTGATGAGCCAGCCACCGCTCGTTCGGGTGGCCGACGTGCTGAGTCCCGCCACGTCGCTTCCGTAATCCGGTTCCGTGACAGCGATTGCCGTCAGGGTCTCGGCACTCGCGAGACGCGGGAGCCAATACTTCTTTTGTTCATCGGTACCGCCGTGGACGAGGGCCCGGGTGACAATTTCGGGTCGTGTAATGAGCGAGCCGCCGATTCCCAGACCGCCCCATGAAAGCTCCTCGGTCGCGATGACCATTCCCAAGTATTCAGACTCTCCACCCGTCGCAAATCCGCCGAACTCCTCAGGTACCGAGAGGCCGAATCCGCCGAGTTCGTTCAGACCACTGATGATCGATTCGGGGATGTCACCGTTCGTGCGGTGTACGTGCTCTGCGTGCGGTCGGACCTGTTCTTCGGCGAAACGATGAAACATTTCTGCGACCATTTGGAAGTCTTCATCGAGGTGGCGATCACCAGGCGTTTCGGCGAGCGTGACGAGGAACGAAGGGTCTCGATAGGTCGCACAAAGTTCGAGAACGTTTCGAACCACCCTGGAGAAGCGCCCCACAACTCTTCTCGACCAAGCACGCGGCTCGCCAGATCACTTAGGGCCAGGGCGAGGAAGGCGAACGTGAGTGACGCCTCGATCTCGCCTAAGGATGCGTACGAGAGACAGGCTCGAGCCGTCGCGATGGCGCTCGACGCGTGGGCAATGTCGTAGGCGAGAGTCTCGTTTTCATCCACGCCACCACGCCGTCGCAACTCGCCAACGGCGGTGTCGATGATTTTCTGCGCGTTGTCAATATTTTCCGAGGCAGCATTGAGATCGAGGGTCGGCGAAGGCATATCTGGAATTTACCGGTTCCTCACGTATTGCGTTGGCGACCTAGGCTGCGTACATGAACGTGACGATGATTCTCGCTGACTCGGCTCAGGTCGCTGAGGGCAAGCTCTACATATTGGGCGGTGGTTGGTCAGTGACCGGCCCTGATCCAGTGCCATCGGCCGTTGCCATCAAGGTTGGCGTTGATTGGCACGAGTTCAACGCCCCTCATCATTGGGAACTTGTCCTTGAAGATGCCGATGGCCAGTTGGTTCGATTCGAAACACCTGAGGGAAGCCAGACGATCGAAGTCCGCGGAGACTTTACGACAACAACACCAAACGACGTACCTCAGGGAACGCCGGTGGACGTGCCCATTGCGGTCAACTTCGGTCCGATTCCACTTGACGCGGGCTCGCGGTTCACGTGGCGCATGGTGATCGACGGCGAGGCGCTACCGGGGGCTTCGGTCTCATTCACGACGCGTCCTCGAAATGAGTCCGAACAACTAAGCGAGGATTGACGGAATAGTGATTCGAGAATGGCTGCGGACATGACGACCTTTGATCGTCCCTTTGGACGTTACTTCGAAGATTTCACGATTGGTGATGTCTACAAACATTGGCCCGGTAAGACAATCACCGAAGCGGATGACCACCTCTTTTGCATGATCACGATGAATCATCATCCACTGCATACCAACGCCTGGTTCGCCGAGCACGAAAGTGTGCAAGGCAAGAATGTTGTCGTTGGCAATTTGGTGTACTCCCTTGTTCTGGGCATGAGCGTGCCGGACATTTCTGGTTCGGCGATCGCGAATCTTGAGATTGAGACGTTGATTCATCGCCACCCGACCTTTCACGGCGACACCATCTACGCCGAGACGAGAGTCTTAGAAACGACCCCGTCGTCGTCGAAGAATGACCGCGGCGTCGTTCTCGTCGAAACGAAGGGATTCAATCAGGACGGCCTTGAGGTTTGTTACTTCCGTCGAAAGGTGATGGTGTGGAAAAAGGACTTTGCGCCACCACGACGGCGCCCCTACGGTGACGACGTCTGGGGATAAAGACCTCGCGCTGTTTCGCCGTGCCCTTGGTCGTCACGCGTCGGGTCTGCGCCGAGAACTGCCTTGGATTGATCATCACGATCCCTGGGGGATTTTCGTAAGTGAGATGATGCTCCAACAAACTCGGGTGAGCTGGAGGCATCGAACCTTGGAAGCGATTCGTGACGCGCTTTCCGACACCGCGTGATTGTGCCGATGCACCTCTCGCCGAGACCCTGCAACTCTGGAGCGGACTCGGTTATCATCGGCGAGCGAAGTCCCTGCATGACGCCGCGCGCATGATGTGCGATGATTTCGCGGGACTCGTTCCATCGACGAAACTGAGAGCTCTTGAGGTTGCCGGGGGTGGGGGACTATACGGCCAGCGCGGTGGCTTCGTTTGCCTTTCACCAACGCGTCGCGGTATTGGACACGAACGTGGGTCGGGTTCTCGCTCGCGCGGTGGCGAATCGCCCGCTGGGCACTCGTGAGGCGCGAGAACTCGCCTTCCAGCTCCTACCTTCTCGAAGCGTCGCGCAGTTCAACCAAGCAATGATTGATCTCGGGGCACAGTACTGCAAGGCAACTCCGAAGTGCGCGTCGTGTCCACTCGCCCAAGTTTGTCGATGGAATCGAGACGGCGGAAACGATCCCGCTCCTTCGAGTGCGGGGGTCTCGCGAAAGCAATCGGCATTCCACGGTTCCGACCGACAGATTCGTGGTCGCGTGCTGGCGCAACTTCGTCTCCAACCCACCTCGTCGAACGTTTTGGACGTCCTCTTCGCCGACGTTGATGGCGTGCGTCTCGCCCATATCATCGCAGGACTGAAAAGGATGGTCTGATCCAACGGCTCGATTCGAAGATTCAACTGACCGGAAGTTGAGAACTCAGGAACACGTCGATCTGTGCGTGGATGGCTTCGGGACGTTCGAGATGCAAGAAGTGGCCGCAATCGGTCATCAATTCATAGCGGGAACCGGGGGCGAGATGCGCCAGTGGGTTGTTCACACTCGAAGCGAGGATGCAGCCGTCGTCGTGACCGTGTAAGTACAACGTCGGGACCTTCGCCGGTTCAAGGAAACTCGCCAGTATGGTCGATCGTTCAGTGTTGTCAGAGGTAGGAACGGGAAGTGTTCGATAGTAACCGAGGGCCGCGCTCAGGTTCACCGGGTCGTGCAGAGCCTCTCTCACGAAGGCCACGTCGCTCGTGGCGTCATAGTGCGGCGACCACGTGGCCCACAATTGGGCAAGGAAGTCGAAGTCGTTGAGGCTCACGACATGTTCGGCTTGGGGACTCTGAAAGAACGTCATATACCAACTTGCGGCGAGTTGCCGGTAGGTATCTAGGGATTGAGCAAAGACCGCGAGCGGCGGCAGTCCAAGGGTTATTGCGCGAAACCATCGCAGAGGTTGCGCCGCGGTCGCGAGATAGGTGGCGGCGGCTTCCAGTCGTGACCCACTAACAACGCGTCCTTCGAGCCGTCAAAATAATTGTGCAATCCAATGGCGTCGTGGGCTAAGGCTGCTAATTGATAATCATCTTTCGAAGAAGTGGACGAGGGCGCGTAGCCACGCATTGCGGGCACCACAACTCGGTAACCGAGTGAGACAAGATGCGGAGCCAGGTACCGGAAAGTGTGCGCAGAATCCGGGAATCCGTGCAGACACAACGCCAGCGGGCCGGTCGATGGTCCATATAATGCACAGTCGAGCGTCACATCGTCGAGTTCAACACGTTCACGCTTCACCAACATCACGGTACTCAATCGCGCCGGTAAGGTGCCACCTGTGAGTTCACTCGAAATCGCCCATTACAAGGAGGTCGTTGGCCACTACGTAACGGGAATTGTCGTCGTCAGTGCGCACACGAAAAATGGTCCCGTCGGCTTCACTTGTCAAACGTTTGGATCACTCTCGCTCGATCCAATTTTGGTCTCGTTTGCCGCGCGAAGCGAGGGTCGCTCGTGGCCTCTGGTGCGTGACGCGAGCATCGTGGGGATCAACATTCTTTCGTCCAAGCAAGAGGCGCTGGCGCGAGTCTTTGCGACGTCGGGTATCGACAAATTCGAGGGGGTTGCCTGGTCTGAAGGGCCCCACGGGACACCCTTGATCGAGGGAGCCCTTGCGCACCTCGAGGGAAGAATTTTGACCTCATCGACCCACGGCGATCACGACATCGTCGT